>CALMKK010000063.1 GCA_937867135.1 uncultured candidate division Zixibacteria bacterium | reverse complement strand
CGCCAATCTTCTGGTGGTCAATCCCAAAATATTCGGTTTCTCCTGCCAGGTCGGTGGCCGAAATCTCCCCAGTATAAAATTCGTCAAAGCGGGCGGGATTGGATTTTAAAAGAACGAAACGACCAATATCATGCAAAATCCCTCCAAGAAAGGCTTCGCTTTGCATATCTTTGTTTTTATGCGAAAGGAGCGCTTTGGCAAATACGCCAACCCCTAAAGAATGAATCCAGAAGCCGGTTATTTTGAAGGAAATATTATTCGTTCTGAGAATGTTTAAAAGAGAAGCCCCCAACAATAATTGCCTGATAGTGTTAAGGCCCAGCATGGTTACGGCCTCTTCAACTGAAATTATCTTTCTTGAAAAACCGTAAAAGGGGGAGTTGACCAGTCGTAGGACTCGCGCTGTCAGAGACTGATCCATTTCTACAAGTTTCGCAATTTCATGCCCGTATACCTCATCCTTCTTGAATAATTCCTGAAGATGTTGAACGACTAAAGGTGGCGACGGCAGTTCCATTGCATTCTCAATTACAGACAGGTATTCTTGCATTATTGCTTCTCCTCAAGAGGCCCGCTATCATGAAAAATGGCCTGCGACGGCATCTTCCGGACGATTTTCTTAATAATAGACGAAATTTGCTGAATCTCCTCATATTGCGCGACCATGGCGAATATCTTGTCAATTTTCAAATCCAACAAATTAAAATCTATGTCGCGTTTGGGTGATGCCAATTGAATATCACTTTTCACATCATTCCGAGAATCGTTTTCCATAATTGGGATTTCACTAAAACCGGAGTCGGCCAAATCTGATAGCATGGCAGGAGTGATGGATTCGCCCGAGCGGCCCAGAAGAATTCCAAAATTGTCAAAGAGATTTTCTCCCAGCGGCATTCCTACGATCGCTTCCGATAATGCAACATTTATTATCCGAGCCATGGAACTAATCTTCATTAATTATTAACGATCCATCCGCGGCAAGTCTCTTTTCGGAAATTCCGGGAAATTCCTTTTCCAAATCATTCATAATTTTGGATTGTATGTCGACAACACTCTTCAAGCTGGAGTTTTCCTTTTCCAATAATTTTTGCTGCAAAGCCTGTCTGACAGCCAGGCACAATTCGAAGTCATCCCACGGTTTTGTAAAAAAGCGATAAATTTCTCCTTTATTTATGGCATTTTTCAATACTTCAACATCATGCAAACCTGTCAGCATAATGCGAATCACGTCCGGATACAGGTTTTTGAGAGCATTAAGAAGCTTGGTCCCGGACAGTCCTGGCATATTCTCATCAGTTATTATAAGGTCAATGCTATTGGAATCAAGTATTTGTAAGGCCTCATGTCCGGATCCGGCAGTAAAAATTTCATAGCCCCGGTCCCTCAGCATCCTCTCCAGGGCTCTGAGAATTTGTGGTGAATCATCAACCAATAGTAGTTTGAATGGGTTCATTTTCACTCCTTTCCGCATCCTTCAGTCTATAAACCGTAATTCCCCGGGAGATGGGCTCAAATTTATCTATTTTCACAATGCGGGCGATCATTTCCGGAGAGAGACGGGCTCCCCGCGGCAAAACAAACATCCCGCTGTTGGTGTAAATATTCTCCGCCACCACCATATTTTTCTCGAGATTGATTGCCTTTACCAACATTGTATCCGCCAACTCCTTGTGGTAATACTGGGCGGCTATATCCAGGTCGATGAATCTTTTAACGCGAGTTGGGTCAAATTGCGTTCCCGACTCACGGACCAGTTGAGCGGCGGCATCGTTGAGGGTTTTCTTATCCGGGTAACCTCGTGCAAAGGCCTGGTGATCAAATGAGTCGGCGATTCTTATGATCCGGGCGCCCAGCGGAATATCATGACCCCGCAAAAAATCCGGATACCCGCCACCATCGAAATGTTCGTGATGATGACGGATTATCAGTGCGATTTCTTCAAAGCCATTTATGGCAATCACGCAACTCTGTCCCTGAACCGGGTGGCGCACCACCATCTCCATTTCGGATTTGGTATATGCACCCGGGGCCTTTTTAAGGAGCGGGTCGGAATAACTGATTTTACCGATATCATGCAGAAAGGCCGCGACCACGATATCCTGAAATTCTTTTTTATTCAGATTCATCGCTTGTATAATCTTTTTGACCAGAGAAGCCACACGTTGAGAATGACTCCCGACCTCTTTGAGCCGCAATTCCAATATGGTCGAAAAGGCCTTAATGGTCTCCATGAAACTCCGCAACAATTCGTCATTTTGATTCCTGATTTCTCCTGTCTGCTTTGCGACTCTTTCCTCCAGAGTGCGATTCATATGGCGAAGCTCTTCGTTCTGCCGATAGGTGATTTCATTCAAGCGTTTGTTGTCGGTAATCATATCGTACAGTTCGAGCGACTCGCGAATACGACTCAAAAGCAATTCATCTTCCCACGGCTTGGTTATATAATACTTGATCGCGCCGCTATTTATAGCCGACATGGTTGATTCGATATCGGCATAACCGGTAAGCAGAATACGAATGGCGTCCGGGTGAATCTCGCGCGATTTGGTTAAAAGTTCCACCCCGGTCATTCCCGGCATCCGTTGATCGGATATTATCAGACTGACTTTCGAGTTTTTCAACAAAATCAAGGCATCGGCGCCATTGGAAGCTGTCAGTATTGTCAGGTCTAAGCTCTTAAATAGCCTTTGAAGCGCTCTTAGAATGCCTTCTTCATCGTCAACCAATAAAATGGTATATTTGGCAGTATCGCTCACGAGTCACTCCTTTTTTACATCCACTGAGTCATTATTAATACTAGCAAATTCGCCGCCACTGATAAACGTGACTATGACCCCCACTTTTCCATCAAGGGGAGTACATATAAGAAAACGATTATTATCAAGACTGCGTATTTGCTGTTGACCTGTATTCAGGGAATTGCGAATAAGTGATATAATGGAGTTATCCAAACAAAGGGAGGCACTGACACCCAGGCCGATGCCATCAACGGCGATAAAATTTCCCAATGATTTGTTCATGTAAACCGCCGTCATATTCAGATCAACCCCCAGAACTCCCACCGGTAAAAGGTCTAATATATTATGGGCTATGGTCAGGGCGCGATTCTTTAATTTAAGATCAATGGTTCTTTCGGCGACAGTGGACTCCAACGTACCTGTCAATTGCTCAAGGGCCTTATTCCTATCCTGCAATTCTTTGTATAAATTGATATTTTCCAGCTGCAAATCGAATTGCTCGAGCGCTCTCTTGATTGTTATCATCAATTCCTGATCATTCCAGGGTTTGGGCATGAATTTGTAAACCTGACCATCATTGATGGCCTCGACAATGGCAGAGGCATCGGCGAAGCCGCTTAATATCAGCCTCATGGTTTCGGGATATCGGTCCTTCACTTTTCTTAGGAATTCAACCCCATTCATACCCGGCATCCGATAATCGGATAGCACCAGATGGATATCTTCCTGGCCTATGATTTGCAGGCCGTCATCCCCGGATTCAGCTGTAAGAATCCTGTAGTCAGTGTCAATCATGAGCCGTCTGAGGGATTTCAGAACATTGGGCTCATCATCAACCAATAATATTGTGTGCCTTCTCATCTAATCCATTCTCCAGAGGCAGAGTGACTACAAATTCCGTCCCTTTTCCCGGCGCGCTGTCGACATCGATTCTGCCTTTGTGTTTTTTTATGATATCATAAGCCAGACTCAGCCCTAGGCCAGTGCCTTTGCCAACCGGCTTTGTCGTAAAGAATGCCTCGAATATTTTGGGCAGATTTTCCTTGGAAATTCCGCAGCCATTATCTTTTATGGAAATGTAGATATTGGCCGAGTCAGCCCAGGTGCGAATCTGAATAAGGCCGTTATCTCCTGTCACAGCCTGGCCAGCGTTAACAAAAAGATTCATAAGTACTTGATTTATCTGATTGGGAATGCAGTAAAGTTCCGGAATCTGGCCCAATTGCTTCTCTACCTTGCACTTATATTTCAGCTCATTCCAGACAATATTAAGCGTGCTTTCAATGCCATCATTTATATTGGCGTGTTCACTCTCGGCCCGGTCGACACGAGAGAATGATTTCAAATCGGCAACTATCTTCTTGACGCGGGACGCCCCCTCCAGAGATTCCGTAATCGCATTTACACAGTCATCAAGTATCTCTTTGATTTCAACAGCCCCCTCATTTTCGCTGCCAGCCTGAGCAGTTATATAGGTCTTGACTTTCTGGGCATACTTGTTCAATGTATTGAGATTGGAACTGATATAGCCAATCGGGTTGTTGATTTCATGAGCGACTCCTGCCGCAAGGGTGCCGATAGCAGCAAGTTTTTCGGATTGAATCAACTGCTGGCGACCCAAATGGAAAGCCGTCACATCGCGAATCATACCGACAATACCAATTACCGTGCCATCCGTATCGACCAAAGGTGTTTTGGTGGATTCTATCCAATTTACTGTTCCATCGCTGCTCCGAATTTCCTCCAGCTTATTAATCACTTCTTTATTATTCCTCATTATCTCCTCATCCGAAGCGGAGTATTTATCCGCTTCATTTGATGGAAATATTTCGTGATCCTGTTTTGCGATTATTTGATTGGGTTGTAGTCCGGCCTTATTGGCAAAGGCTCTATTGACTGCAATATAAGTGTTGTTTCGATCTTTCAAATATAGTTCTGCATGAACCGTATCAATCATAGCAGTGAATCTTGAAACTGTTCGAGCCAACATATATTCGGCCTGTTTTCGCCCGGTTATGTCGCGGACAACTGCCTGAACGATTTGTTGGCCATCCAATTCCATGGCATTGAGCAGCACGTCTGCCGAAAATACGGCACCGGTGTCAACTCTCTTGTGCATCCACTCGAAATGATTACTTCCTTTTGTCATCGCCGTAAGGATCTTTTCATTGGCCAATGTTATGGAATCTGCGCCGCAGGGTTGCTTTGGAGGCGATAATTCGCCCGGGTGTCTTGAGCAGAATTCTTCCCTGGTCGCGCAGCCAAAGATGGCCAAAGTCGCCTTATTACAGTCGATAAAGCCTTCTTGGTCGGCCAGCATTACCGCGTCGCTGGTCGAATCATAGAGCGTCCGAAACTTTATCTCCGAGTGGCGTAGTGCTTCTTCGGTCTGCCGGCGTTCGCTGATATCCCGAATTATGGCGACGGCGCACCTGACACCGCTCAATTCGAGTGATGAAAGCGATAATTCAATAGGAAACTCGTGCCCATCTTTGTGAAGAACCGTGAATTCAGTGGTTTTTCCCACAGCGCTCGCGTCTACCTCCTGTTTAAATTCCAAGAATGCCTTACTGTATGAGTCGCGATATCGCTCTGGGGCAATTAGCCGATGCAGGCTTAGGCCGACTATTTCATCCTTCTTATATCCAAAAATGCGTTCGGCTCCCGGGTTCCAAAAAGACACATTTCCAAGTGAGTTGATCATCACAATGCCATCCGACGCCGAATCGGTAATACCTAGTAAAGTTGCATCCCTTTCATTCAGAATTTCCGCCGTATGTGCTTGTTGAATTGCAAGAGCGACGGCGTTGCTGAGCCCATCCAACACGGCATCTTCAAAAGGGGAAATGGAATGTTTGGAGAAGAGAGCCAGCACGCCCAGGACCGATCCACCCACGACCTTAAGTTGATATCCCACGAACGATTTTAACCCCAATTGGTGCGCCCATTCATGGTCATGAATGCGAGGATCGTTTAACACATCGTTTGTGAAATATTTATGGTCCTGACCAGACGCCACTTGTCCAATCTTGTAACTGCCAAAGGGAATACGGCGGTGGACTCTGCCATCGGTATGAGTGTAGCGACCCGAGCTCGCCAGCAAGTGCAAACAAAGGTTTCGCT
>CALMKK010000062.1 GCA_937867135.1 uncultured candidate division Zixibacteria bacterium | reverse complement strand
TTATGGGTAAACACCCAAAAGTGATCTGAACTTGCCTGTTACCAAAATCCGACTCGAATAGTCATGTATTCGGGCTTAATTGAATAATTTGAAATTCGAAGCCGGTCAATTCCCAGATTATTGCTTAAAATTATCCAAAACCGTAACTAATTTTACGCAGCTATATCGAGGCGCAGGAAACGGATGCTAATCGGGGTAAGTGGCTAAAAAAAAAGAATTTAGCTAATAATTTTATTGACAATAGTTTTCCGAACAGTATATTTCCATTGGCTACTTCTTTTTATTACTGGTATTTGGGCTTACCCAAAGTAATAAAACTTATAATTAGTATTGAATGATTTTTGATGCTTTAGAGTGACATTTAAAGCACCAAAGAGCACAATCATTCAATTGGATACAGGACAATATAAAAATATTCATCTTTCACTGGAGGATGATGCATTATTGATAACGGCTGGCCGACGAATAGACAATTTTAATTCGTCGTGCTTCATGGCGGATTCAATCCTATATTGAGATCAATCTACAATTCTAATCCTTTGGCCGGGATTGATTACGCTTCGAAAATCATTACGTTGAGCCGTATCCGCTTATCAACCATAAACTAGCAAAAAAAATAATATCTATAGAGCAATCAAGGGAGTAACGACATTATGGGAAAATTGCTAACTTGTTTCATGGCCGCGATGTTTTTCATCGCATTTTCGGCTTCAGCTCAAATAATAATTGGGCCACCGGATGATGAAACTATAATTGATACTACTATTCCCCCCGGTCCCATTCCAAAGGTCCCTGTTTATTTAGATTACTCTGCATATACTGCTCAAATAACTGATGCCGTAAATATTTCGCAAATTGATTGCTCCAATTTTCCCCAAATCTGCTTATATGTCGATATTCTTGACATCAACGGGGACCCGATTCCCGGTATGACAGCCGATAGCTTCTGCGTGACTCAGGACGGCAATCCGATCGGCAGTTTTACTGTTCAGCAACTAACCCAGGATTCATGCATCACTTCGGTTTGCCTCGTGGTCGATATCAGCGGCAGTATGGGCGACAACCATAAGCTTGATTCGGCCAAGTCCGCCATGCATACTTTTGTCAATAATATGGATCCCTATGACCGGGTCGCTATCGTGCCGTATTCCAATTGCATTGGAACTATTACAAATTCCACCAGTAACAAAACCACTCTGCATAATGCCATAAATGCTTTGTACGCCAACGGCAATACCGCCTGTTTTGACGGCATATATAAGGGCGTCGATATAACAAGGCTGGAATTGGGAAGTAAAGCTGTTATCGCTTTTACCGACGGCCTTGAAAACCGGAGCCAGTATTGTTATCCGCCACCTGACGGCGTTGGTGACCACCACTACAACGATGACTCCACTTTGATTTGCAACCTGGCCAACGGATCCGGCATTCCTATATATACTTTTAACGTCGGGCCCATCGATAATACCTGGTATAATCCCGAGGCCCTTCAGGCCTTTGCCGGCGGAACGGGGGGCACATGGGACCAGGCTCCCACGGGCGCTGAAATCAGTGCTTTATATGCCAAGATTAAACAGAAACTTTGCAGCCGTTACTATATATGTTACAATAGCCTCGACACTGTCCAGAATGGCGGATTTCATACGACTGTGATTTGCCACAAGGACGGCGCCACCTGTTCCCCGTGCGATACCGCTACCTGCCAGGAAAAATCTTCACCATCGCCGCATCGCACTGCTGCCACTGTTGAACTCAGCGACACCTGTCAATCGGATAATAACGATTTGAATATCTGCTCTTATGTCACCGATCTGGATACTCCCCCAAGCGGTTTGACAGTTACCTTATTTTATCGTGTAACGGGACAGACCAGTTATAACTCAATGGCTATGACCGCCCCACTCGGCGATAGCACCTTCTGTGCCACCATTGCTTCCTCGATTTTGAACTGCAAAACGAATCTTGACTACTATATCACCGCCTCGGACGGCGAAGCGACTGTTTCTGATCCTCAGATTAACCCCCAGGTTTCTCCATATACCATTGAGATTTGCGCCAATCATTCGCCAGTCGCCAATGCCGGAAGTGACCAGACCATATTCCAATGTACGGCGGCTCAGATTTGCTGGCCGGCCTCGTGCAGCGATGTTGACGGCAACCTTATGTCGCAACAACTTATAAGCGGGCCGGGGACCTATAACGGCAATCAGATTTGCTTCACCCCAACCGGCACTCTTAATTATGAATTTGTGCTTAAGGCTATCGATAGTTGCGGCGCAACCGCTTACGATACGGTGGTTATCCATTATACCTTGAATCATGCCCCCACGGCCAATGCGGGTCGTGACTCGACTCTGTTCCAGTGCACGGCGGCGCC
>CALMKK010000061.1 GCA_937867135.1 uncultured candidate division Zixibacteria bacterium | reverse complement strand
CGCTCCTTTTCCGCTGTCAACCCAGCCGGCCATTTCCTCCGCCTCCACCTCACCAAAATCATGATAACGAAACTTGAGCGCACCGATTGTCGTTTCCATTCCGATCGAAGTTGACCCGCCCGTGAATTTCTCGGCCTTTAGCTTCTTGTTTTCCTTCTGAAGATCTGTCACTCTTTGATTCAATTCACCAATCGCCCCGATAATTTCCTCCTCGGGATGGTTGGTCAATCGCGTGATTTCGCCGAGCGCTTTTTTCTGCTCCAGCATTTTTCCGATAGCGGCCCGGCCGGTAATGGCTTCCATACGACGAATTCCTGATGCGATTCCGGTTTCCAGGATAATCAAAAACGGCCCGATCTGCGATACAATATCAACATGCGTTCCGCCGCATAATTCTTTCGAAAAATCGCCCGCCGTCACCACCCTCACCCGGCTCCCGTACTTCTCCCCGAAAATCGCCATTGCCCCGGATTTTTTGGCCTTTTCGATATCCTCTTCGACTGTCAGAACCGGGCTACCGGTCAGAATCGCTTCATTTACATTTTTTTCCACCTGGGCGATTTCTTCGGGCGTCAACGGCTTAAAATGCGCAAAATCGAAGCGGAGTTTATCCGGCCCGACATACGACCCCGATTGGTGCACATGGTCGCCCAGAACCTTGCGCAAAGCGGCATGCAGAAGATGCGTGGCGGTATGATTTCGCATAATATCCCAGCGGCGCGTGGAATCGATTTCAAATTGCGCTTCGGTTCCTTTCAACTGGCCGATATTATTGTATCCCTTTTCAAAAACATCGCAGATATGAACGATAGCATCATTCAATTTGAACAAGGATACCACTTTGGCTTTGAAATGATTGCCGACTATCAGACCCATGTCGCCGACCTGTCCGCCGGCTTCAACATAGAAAGGCGTCTGATCCGGAATGAGCGCCAGACGATTCAGCGAGGCTCCGGGAATCTCCAGGGCCTCGGCAATTTTTGCCGTTATGACAAAAGCATCGCGGGTAAATTTTGTCACGATATTGGCCGCATTCTCATTTTTCTGAAGGATATCCTGCAATGCGGCGATTTCCTTCCCATAAGCATTATCAAATTGCGAGGCCGCCCGGGCCTTTTCCTGCTGTTCCGCCATCGCCGCTTCGAAACCATCCATATCCAGAGTCAGTCCTTTTTCTTCGGCCATGACCGCCGTCAGGTCAACCGGGAAACCGTACGTATCATACAACTTGAAAATCCGGTCGCCCGGTATAATTTTCTGGCCGGATTCTCCGACCCTCCGTGATATCTCATCGAACAGCTCCAGACCGTTATCAAGAGTGCGCCCGAACGATTCTTCCTCGGAACGAATGACATTTTCTATATGCTCCTGCCGTTGCTTTATTTCGGGATAAATATCGCCCATCATTCCAACCAGTGTCGGAACCAGTTTATAAATAAACGGCTCATGAATATCGAGCAATCGCCCGTGACGGGCCGCGCGGCGCAAAATCCGCCTCAAAACATATCCCTGCTTCTCATTGGATAATCCCCCGCCGTCGGCAATACAAAACGTCAGCGCCCGGAGATGGTCGGCGATTACTCGATGCGACACACCAGCTTCGCCGATATTGTAATTTTTCTTCGATAATTCTTCGATTTGAGCGATTATATCGGTGAATAAATCGGTCTCATAATTGGAATGCGCACCCTCAATAAGGGCCGTAATCCGTTCCAGACCGGACCCGGTATCAACGGATGGTTTCGGGAGCGGTTCGATGGTGCCGTCCGGTTTCGTATTATACTGCATAA
>CALMKK010000060.1 GCA_937867135.1 uncultured candidate division Zixibacteria bacterium | reverse complement strand
GAAACTGATAAGAAATTTCGGGATGGCTCATCCCGAAGGATACCGCAAGGCTCTGCGCCTTTTCAAGCTGGCGGAGAAATTTAACAAGCCGATCGTAATTCTCATTGATACCCCGGGCGCGTATCCGGGGATAGGAGCCGAAGAGCGAGGGCAAGCGGAGGCAATCGCAAGAAACCTGCGCGAAATGTCAGCGCTGAAGGTTCCTATCGTGATTGCGATAATCGGGGAAGGAGCTTCCGGCGGCGCTCTTGGTATCGGGATTGGCGACAAAATTTTCATGCTGGAATATTCCTGGTATTCCGTTATTTCCCCGGAAGGTTGTGCCGCAATTTTATGGAGAAGCAATACTATGGCCCCCCAGGCGGCCGAGGCGCTGCGGCTCACCGCCGACGACCTGATGGCCCTGGGTATTATCGATAAAATTATCCCGGAACCGCCCGGCGGCGCCCATAGCGATTATCAGACCATGGCGGATACGCTGAAAGAAGAGATTATGGCGGCTCTGGCGGAATTGGAACCGCTGACAACGGACGTTCTCTTGCAGCACCGCTTAAAAAAATTCCGTCAGATGGGCGTATACCGGGAACAGGAAGGTTAAATATGCCGATATCCGATGAACTTCTGGCAATCATTGTTTGCCCCAAATGTAAAAGCGAATTCAATTATGTGAAAGACAGGGATCGTCTAAATTGCGACAATTGCCGCCTGTCATTTAAAATCGAAAATGGCATCCCCATTCTTCTCATAGATGAAGCGGAGAATTATTAGAACTGAGGAATATATGAAACTATCGAAATTTTGTTCGGAAGATTTGATTACTTTCAATCTCAAAGCGGTCGAAAAAAATGCGGTTCTCAAGGAATTGGTGGATCTGGCGGCCAAATCGAATTTGGTGAAAGACGGTATCGAGCTTCTAAGCGATGTCAAAGAGCGGGAAAATTTGGTCACTACCGGCGTCGGTTACGGCGTCGCTTTTCCGCATGCCAAAACCAAAGCCACCAAGGGTATTGTCATCGCCTTTGGCCGTTCCGAAAAAGGGATTGAATTCGACGCCATGGACCACAAGCCGGTGCATCTTTTCTTTTTAATCGCGGCGCCGGAAGACGCCATCGGTGCGCATCTAAATGTTATGGCGCGGTTATCCTATATCATGAAATCAGAGGAAAATCGTGTCAAGATGATGAAAGTGACATCCCCGGGCGAACTGCTTCAGATGATTGATACCGTTGAATGAGTAACAAGGGCTGAAGGAGGCGCCTGATTTATGGCCTTATTCCCGACGATTTTCCGCAAGAATCGTCGCAATTTTAGTTATTTATCGGCAATAATCCTGCTTTTTCTGGTTTCCTTTTCCGGAGGCGAAGTTCGGCCGTTTTTGGGATATCTTTCCACAACCATTTTTTACAGCCCTTTCTATCGTTTCAAAACCAACATCGAGGACCTTAAAAGTACGGCCGAGGAAAACCGCCGATTGAAAAATCAATTGGCCGAATCGGCTCTTCAATTAAGTCTTTTGAACGAGACCCGCCGGGAAAACCAGCGTCTGCGGGAGCTGATCGGATTTGCCCCGCCGAAGGATTTTCGATTGATTCCAGTGAAGGTGGTCTCGTTGCTTCAGCATTTTTATCCGATATCGGCCGTGGTAAATAAAGGAAGCGAAGACGGCTTATATGAAAACCAGGCCGTTGTCAATCGCTATGGATTAGTCGGAAAAATCAAGGAAGTGATGCCAAGATATGCAACCGTCCAGCTTCTGACGGACCCCTCCAATCCGGTTTCCGGGCGGGTGGCGCAAAGCCGTCAGATTGGGATTGTCAAATTTTCGCCGGAAAGAGGAATGTATCTGGATAATCTCCCCGCCGATGCCGACATTAAAAAAGGAGATCTGATTACTTCCTCCGGTTTGGGGGGAATATATCCTCCGGGTTTGGCTATCGCGGTGGTGGATACCATATATCCCAATGCCGGAGAGATATTGAAAAATGTGCGACTGCGGCCGACGGCCGATTTTTTTGAGATCGATGAGCTCTATGTACTGACCGAGGATAAACGGTGAGACTGATCCTTTATATATTTTTGCTCTTTCTGCTGGCGTTTTATAACACCATCCTGGGAGAGCTAATGTCGATCGCCGGGATCTCGATCGATTTGGCGGGATTGATGGTTGCTCTGGTGGCCCTTTATCGGGGTGAAGCGACCGCGATCTGGTTCGCCATCGGTGCGGCAATAGTGACGGCTACGTCGCGATTGGATCTGATGCCGTATGAAATGGCCACCCTGATCGGGATGTCGATTGTCATTAATTTGATATGCAATCGGATGAATTTCTATTCGCAGGCCTCGCGAATGATAATGCTGATAATTTTCCTGCTGGTGCACAATATTGTAATCACGGCCGCAATTTCCACGGATGCTATATTTTTCGCGCTCTTTCGTTTTATACTGCCGGGAATATTTTATTCAATTATCTTCGGCTGGCTGTACTTTGTCGTACATGACGGCTTGTTCGGGTTCCAGCGCGCCGGATCGGTTTCTTAAAAATGGTCAGATATTATATCGATAAAGACTTGCGGGTGAGGGTGGCCGGAGTGGTTATGGCGCTGGCCATGCTCCTTATTATCGGCGGTCTGATTTATTTGCAGATTATTTCCCACAGTTATTTTTATGAACAATCCGAAAATAACCGCATCAGAATCCGGCCGATCATTCCCAAGCGCGGCGTTATTTATGACCGCAACATGGAAATGATTGCGGATAATAAAGTATCATTCACGGTCTCGGTGGTCCCCTGTGAAATGGTAAAAGGGGAAACCCTGCCGAGACTGGGGCAGCTTCTCAAGATGGATACTCTGGAAATAAAGCAGAGAATGTCCGCCAATTTTGCCGGTATTTATATTCCGGCCCTGGTGCGACGGGAGCAGGGAATAGATGTTATTTCGGCGCTGGAAGAAAACAGCGAATACTATCCGGGGGTGAGTTATGGAGTCGAATCGGTTCGTCGCTATACCGACAGTATCGCCGCGGAGACTTTTATCGGTTATATTGCCGAAGTCTCGCCGGATGAAGTGAATCTTTCCTCGCCAAAAGGGTATCGCCCGGGCCGTCTTATCGGAAAGAAAGGCCTTGAAAAATCATATGACGATTATCTGCGGGGTCTGGAAGGTACCGATTTTATTGAGGTATCGGCACGAGGGAAAATAATCGGGCCGTATGAAGGACGAAGCAGCGTTCCGGCGGTCCCCGGGTCCGATATCGTTTTGGGAATTGATGCCAATTTGCAGAGAACCGCCGTCAGGATATTTGACAGTCTGCAGGCGAGCGGCGCGGTGGTCGCAATTGATCCCCGGAACGGAGAAATTTTGGCTCTGGCTTCATTTCCGGATTTGGATCCTAATATTTTTGCCGAGATAATTCCCAATAATATCTGGCAGGCAATCGTGGCCGATTCCAGCCATCCTCTTCTAAATCGACCCCTGGCGGGGCTTTATCCGCCCGGTTCCACCGCCAAATTTCTGACGGGCGGGGCCGCCCTGGAGACCGGCGCCATCACTCCCGAGACTCTGCTCCGCGGCTGTGGCGGCGGAATGCAATTCGGCAACAGGTTTTTTAAGTGCTGGGAGCCACGCGGGCATGGTCGGCTCGATATTTATCATGCCGTGGAACAGTCGTGCGATGTCTATTTCTATCAGGTGGGACAATTACTGGGCCTGGACAATTGGAATGAATATGCCCTGAAATCGGGATTCGGCAAAAGAACCGGAATCGATATTCCGGGAGAGTTCAACGGCATCATTCCCAGCACCCGGTATTACGACCGAGTCTATGGCAAGAAACAATGGTCAAAATTATTGGTGATTAATCTGGCGATTGGACAGGGAGAATTCACGATTACGCCTCTGCAACTGGCGCAGTTCTACTGCGGTCTGGCCAATAACGGTGTTGTTTATAAGCCGCATTTGGTTCGCGAAATTCGACAAGCCGACGGTTCCATCGAAGAAATGTCACCGACAGTATCATTTCATCTTCCGTTTTCCGAGCAGACTCTATCCGTTTTGGATCAAGCGGCGGAATTGGTTGTGCAGGGTTCGCGGGGAACGGCTCAGAGGCTAAGAAATAAGTACTATTTAGTGTCAGGTAAGACCGGAACGGCCCAAAATCCGCACGGGCGAGACCACTCGTGGTTCGCAGGGTTTGCACCCTCGAATGATCCCAAGATCGTTGTCTGCGTGTTGGTAGAGAATGCCGGACATGGCTCGGAAGTAGCGGCGCCTTTGGCCGGCAAAATAATACAGCAATATCTCCGGCCCGAGCCTGCTCCCCAACCGGTCGCACAGAATCAGGAAATCAAGGCGCCTCCCAAATTATGAGAATTGACTATAGAAATATCGACTGGCATTTGGTCGGTTCGGCCCTGGCCCTATCGTTTATCGGAGTCGCCATGATTTATTCAGCGCAGTTTGATGCTTCAACAGGTGCGTCGCTGAATTATTACATCAGACAATCACTGTGGTTGATTGTAGCCCTGGCCGCTTTCGCCGTCGTCATTCGAATTTCACTGCGAACCATAGACGTTGCATCTTATGTCTTATATCTGGTGTCATTTTTGCTTCTGGTATTGGTTTTGATGATTGGCTCATCGCGCATGGGAGCATCGCGATGGTTTGATCTCGGACCATTCAGTTTCTCGCCGTCGGATATCGCCAAATTGGCTCTTTTGGTGTCATTGTCCCGTTTCTTTGCCTATACTCGTTTGCCTCCGCAATCAAAAAGGCGGTTGTCATTTTCCGCCGTTCTGGCCATAATTCCGGCGATTCTTATTATGAAACAGCCGGATCTGGGAACATCGCTGGTGTTAATCGCCTTGCTCTTTTCCCTTTGGTTTTGGTCCGGATTATCCCCGCTTTATATAATTTTAATCATATCCCCGCTGATTTCCCTGATCGCCGCGTTTCACTGGGTTCCCTGGGTAATTTATCTGATTCTGCTGATAATTTATATCCTTTTGCTCAGGCCGGGCTTTGTCTTTGGGGTTTTTACAATGGTGGTGAATCTGGCCTTCGGCGTATTCACGCCATTTGTATGGAATCATCTGGCTGATTACCAAAAGCTCCGCGTCCTTACTTTTTTGGATCCGGGACGGGATCCCCAACGGGCCGGTTATCAGATTATTCAATCCAAAATCGCCATAGGCTCGGGAGGGTTGTTGGGGAAGGGGTATTTGGGCGGTTCCCAAAGCCAGCTGAAATTCCTTCCGGAACGTCATACCGATTTTGTTTTTTCGGTTTTGGGGGAGGAGTTGGGTTTATGGGGGACTTTATTGGTTGTAGGCATATTCGCCTATTTATTTTATCGGGGGATGAGAATCGCCGCCCGATGCCGTTCCAAATTCGCTTCCAACCTGGCCTGGGGAGCCTTGACAATTTTATTCTTTCAATTTTTTGTCAATATCGGAATGACGATCGGACTTATGCCGGTAACCGGATTGCCGCTTCCTTTTGTGAGCTATGGCGGGACATCGCTGCTTCTTTCCTGGGTTCTTATCGGCCTGATAGCCATGGCGGAATATCAAACCGATTATTAATTTTTCATATGGAGTCCAAATGAAAAATCCCATTTATAAATTAATCGGCTGTATTGCCTTTGTCGCCTTATGGGCATCGGCCGCGGGCGCGACCGATTCCCTTAAAATAACCGACCTGGTCTCCCAAGAATATCGCACGACGCTGCACGAAATAAAGACAATGCATCAGGTCGGCCGCATTTCCATGTATGGAATGAGCGGTCGAATAGAAATGTGGTACGCCACGCCGGACCGCATGACGGTGTCTTTGGATTTGGGTATGCTAAAAATGATGCAGGGATACGATGGCCGGCGGGCCTGGATGAAGGATCAGAATAATCAAGTTATGGAATTGACCGGGAACGAACGAAAGAAAGTAATCAACTCCGTCTATCTGACCGGAGAGTCATATCTTCTTGACGATCGTATGCCGGGGACGGTTTCATATCTTAAAGATACAATTATATCAGAGCAGGATTACTCAGGTTTTGCCGCTTTGCCGCAAGACGGTGATACGGTCAGGATATTTCTGAATCGCACCAGCGGCCGAGTGGATATTGCCGAGGATAATATCGATGAAGTCGCAATCATAACATATTCCTCGGATTACCGCATGGTTGACGGTTATCCGGTCGCATTTAAAAGCCGAACGGAATCAGCATTGCCGCAGATGAATTCACTGACCGAAATGGATACGGTTCAAATTAATGTTCCCATAGATCCGTCAATTTTCGGCATAGCGGAAGATACTTCGATAGATTTTTATTTCCCCCCGGCAGATTCCGTGATTGTACCAATGAAATATTCCAACGGACATATTTTCATAACGGCCAAAGTGGCGGGAAAAGACAGTGTCTATTTCATTCTCGATTCCGGGGCAGGGATTAATATTCTCGATAAAAACTTTGCCGCTTCACACGGAATAAGATTCAGCGGCGAGATTGCGGCCAAAGGGGTAGCCGGGTATCAATCGGCGGCCATAGCCGACGTTGATTCAATCCGCCTGGGTGAAATCGTTCTTCTCAGGCAGAAAGCCGCGGTGACCGATGTGGCTTCGATCGGGATTCGAGCGCCCGGAACTCTTGGCGGCGTAATGGGTTATGATTTGCTGTCGCGCTTTCCCTTCCTTGTTGATTACCTCAATCAGAAAATAGTTTTCTACAATCCCGGCAAATTCCATCCTCCCGACAGCTCGTCCGCTGTCCCGTTTGATTTTATCATGAAAATTCCTGCCGTGAATGCCGAAATCGATGGTCATTCCGGCAAATTTCTTATTGATTTGGGCAATGCGTTTGGTCTGATTCTTCATAAGTCATTGGTTGACAAATATAATCTGGAGCAGGGTTTTACCGATATCAGGGATATGAAAGGCTCTATTGGAGGGGTAGGCGGAGTTTCGTCGGCCATGGCCGCCGTCGGACAGGATTTTGTTGTCGGCCCGGTTAAGATTGAAAAACCGGCATTATTGGTGGCCGAAGGCGATTCGGGAATATTAAGATCAACCGAAATCGATGGAAACATCGGAAATCTGATGCTGCAGCAGTTTATGGTCTTATTTAATTATCACGATAAAGTGGTTAATTTTCTGCCGGCCCGTAAATAGACTGAACCTTGTGGGGTTCGAATTTGTTGAATATTGACTTTGGCTATGTTACATAATATAATTCTAGACTTATTAATTTTTACAGACTAAGGAAGCAGAATAAAATGAGAGTTGGAATACTTACCGGCGGCGGCGATTGCCCCGGATTGAATGCTGTAATTCGAGCAGTGGTCCGCAAAGGAATCGATGTTTATCATTATGAGATATTGGGAATATATGAGGGCTGGAAAGGCCTGATTAAAGAAGGGCTTATTCGGCCCCTGGCTTTAAGCGATGTATCGGGGATACTGCATCGCGGCGGGACCATTCTTCGCTCTTCCCGCACCAATCCGTTCAAGGTTGAAAACGGGGTGGAGACTATTCGGACCAATCTGCAGAAATATAATATTGAAGCTCTGATAGCCGTGGGTGGCGAGGATACCCTGGGGGTCGCGGCCCGCCTGTCCGCCGATGGATTTAATGTCATCGGTGTTCCCAAAACCATCGATAACGACGTGGTGGGGACCGACCGGACATTCGGCTTTGACACGGCTCTTAATATCGCAACAGAAGCCATTGACCGGGTTCACACCACCGCCGAAGCGCATAATCGTGTTATGATTGTGGAAGTTATGGGCCGTCACGCCGGATGGATCGCGATTGAGTCCGGTATCGCCGGAGGGGCTGACATTATTCTTATCCCGGAAAAAATCACATATGTTAAAAATGTGTGTGAATTAATCAAGCGGCGCCATGCCCGCGGCAAGGATTTTTCGATTGTGGTGGTTGCCGAAGGAGCCAAGATACAGATGTCGCCGGATTCCAAAAAAGAAGAAATGGTAATTCAGGATAAAAAACTGGATGCATTCGGCCATGTGCGGTTGGGCGGGGTGGGTTACAAGCTGGCCGATATGATTGAAAAGGAAACGGGTTATGAAGCCCGCGTGGTGGTGCTGGGTTATATTCAGCGCGGCGGATCACCGACCGCCTTCGACCGGGTGCTAGCGACCCGTTTCGGCGTGCATGCCATTGATTTGATCAACCGCGGCGAATACGGAAACATGGTGGCGTTGCATGGAACGAAAATTGAACCGGTGGCGCTCTCGAATGTAATAAATAAAATAAAGACGATTGATCAGGAATTAATTGATACTGCTGAGGTTTTCTTTGGTTAGAAGAGCATTTTTGCTTCCACTCTTATTGCTTTGCGGATGGTTTCTAATAACCGCACCCGCAAGAGCGGTTGAAATGACTCCGAATGATTTCGGCCATAAGCACTTTGCGGGATTCAGGGTAGGCGCCTGGACGGCCAATGGCGGTTCCAGCGCTCTGAATGATTCGCTGAAGTACTCCAAAAGCAGCATATATGCGGAGTTCTTTTACGCCCATCGCTTCTTCCCGTCGCTGGCCGGGGAATTTTCTATCGGCATTTTCAGCCGCGGGGATTTCACTTATTTGGTCCAGCAGGATATTCTTTTGGGCACGGTTAATCTCTACCCCATCATGGTATCCGCCAAAATTTACCCTCTGGCAGGTATTACGAGGGGCGGAATCCATCCTTATTTCCAAGCGGGGGGGTGCCTTTTCTTCGGACGGCGCACCGCCACCGACTATTACTACGGTTATGATTTTGTCGATCAGAGCGCTACCAAGATAACTTATGTCATCGGCGGTGGAATTGATTTCCCGGTTGCGGACCAAATCGGTTTGACCTGTAATGCAAAATATATCCCGGTTAAATTCGGATCGCCTTTGGCCGGGGTCAAAGATTATTCCGGTTGGCAGATTTCTTTCGGCATCGGATACATATTCGGTAGAAGACACTGATATTAAATAAACACGGAGGTTCAGTATGGCCATTAAAGTAGGAATAAACGGATTCGGGCGAATCGGTCGGCTGGTTTTTAAGGCGGCCCGCAAATCCAATCTTGAAATAGTCGGGATTAATGATATTACCGATGCTCCCACGCTGGCCCATCTTTTGAAATATGATTCTATTCATGGCAAATATCCGGGGGCGGTCAGTTATGACGCCGGATTCCTGGTGGTTGACGGCAAGAAAGTAAAAGTCACAGCCGAGAGAGATGCTTCGAAACTTCCATGGAAGGAACTGGGTGTGCAGGTGGTCGTGGAATCGACCGGTATCATGAAAGACAAAGCCGATGCCTCCAAACATATCGCCGCCGGGGCCAAAAAAGTCCTTATTTCGGCACCGGCCAAAGGGCATGACGGAACATTCGTAATCGGCGTCAATGATAAGGAGTATGACAAAAGTAAACATGAAGTGATTTCCATCGGCAGTTGCACGACTAACGGCCTGGCGCCGGTGGTGAAAGTGCTTCTGGACAATTTCGGGATCGAACGCGGTTTCATGACGACCATTCATTCCTATACTAATGACCAAAAAATACTGGATTTGCCGCATAAGGATCTTCGTCGCGCCCGCGCCGCGGCTCTTTCGATGATACCGACTTCCACCGGGGCGGCCAAAGCCATTTCGGAAGTCATTCCGGCCATGAAGGGAAAAATGGACGGCGTTGCCATTCGTGTTCCTACCCCCGATGCTTCGTTAGTCGATCTGGCGGTTGTTCTCAGCAAAGAAACGACCAAAGAAGAAATCAATGCCGCCATGAAAAAGGCCGCCGAAGGGGCGATGAAAGGAATTCTCGAATACTGCACCGAACCGGTGGTTTCGGTGGATATTATCGGCAATTCCCACAGTTCCATTTTTGATTCGGAATTAACCATGGCGAAAGGGAATTTCGCCAAAGTATTTTCATGGTACGATAACGAATGGGGTTTCTCCTGCCGAATGGTGAATATGCTGGAGAAAATGATTTAACGATTTTAAAGCCCGCCCGGTGGCGGGCTTTTTTAAAATGAGGCTATTATGAATAAACTCTCGATCTCGCAGATAAATTTTAAAGGGAAGAAGGCGCTGGTCCGGGTCGATTTCAATGTTCCCCTGGATAAATCGCTTAAAATAACCGATGACCGCCGCATTGTCGAATCGCTTCCCACAATCAAGAAGATTCTGGCCGATGGCGGTCGGGTGATCCTTTGCAGTCATTTGGGCCGGCCCAAGGGAAAGCCGGTGCCGGAAATGTCATTAAAACCGGTGGCCGTGCAACTCTCGAAATTATTGAAGAAAGATGTACAAATGGCGCCGGACTGTATTGGGGACAATGTCGTTCAAATGGCCAATGCCCTCAAAGACGGCGATGTCATGCTTCTGGAAAATCTTAGATATCATAATGAAGAAGAAAAGAATGACCCGGAATTCGCCAGGAAACTCGCTCAGCTGGGTGATATTTACGTTAATGACGCTTTTGGCTCGGCGCATCGGGCCCACGCGTCAACGGAGGGTGTCACCAAGTTTATCAAGATATGCGCCGCAGGTTTCCTGATGGAGAAGGAATTGAAATATCTTGGGGGGGCGCTAACGGCTCCCAAGAAACCGTTTATTGCCATTCTCGGCGGAGCGAAAATATCCGGCAAGATTGACGTCATACAGAATCTTTTTGA
>CALMKK010000059.1 GCA_937867135.1 uncultured candidate division Zixibacteria bacterium | reverse complement strand
GAGATCGACCAGCTTGGCGAACGGAAAGCCCGACCATGGAATCGCCATGCTCCACTGTTCCAGCCAGTACATAAGTAATCGTTTCGATGCCGCGATGCGGATGCCAGGGAAAACCGGGCAGATAATCTTCGGGGTGTTCATTGCGAAAGTCATCGAGCAAAAGGAAGGGGTCGAAATCCGAGGTATCGCCGAATCCGAAGGCGCGGCGCAAGTGCACGCCGGCACCTTCAAGGGTGGGGCGCGCTTTAATAAGCCTTTTAATAGGCCGCAGGGACATATAAATCTCCTTTCTCTTATGAATACTACGAAGATGCATGACAAGTTTGTGGTCCGGTTCTATAAATAATTATTAAACAATATTTTGAGTGGTAGCAAGAGAGAATGTTCGCGCAGGCGGGAAAGAATTATTCAAATATTCCTTCGCGAAACTAAGACTAATATTAAAACATTACCGGCTCGCGACCGTTTTCGGATCCTTAGCGAGAGTTTAATTGGAGGCGATACCTATGGAAATCTGCAACAGATTGGGACTGAGCGAGCTGTAAAGGCGAATATACTTTGCATCCATCGTAACAGCTATCGCTCCCAGACGCTTTCGCCAACCCAAACCGAGGTTGATTCCAAGAACAGCCGACTTTCGAATGGTTCCCGAGTCCTGGCTATTATTCGTTTCCTCTCGAATAATCTCGTAAACACCCGGCCCGATGCCGTATAGCAGAAACGAAGAACGGGAGATTTTCGATTTTACAACGGCACTCACGCTTGCTCCCGAGACAGCAAGGTACCGCGGCCCGAAGGTGATATCAGTAGAGTTTCGATAAAATCGGGAGTAGTTTCCGTCAAGTCTGGCACCCAACCAGTATCTGTCAGGTAAAATGGATAGGTAGCCTGCAAATGTCGTTCCGGTTTTTAGATGATATGAGTCGCCGGTACCGATGGCTATGCCGGAAGAAAGCCCGCAGGTTATTCGCCGGTGGGAAGCGGCGGCGGCACGCTTACTTACCGAAATTGCTTCTGGACCGCTCATTTTTGATCGTGATTTGGAGCTCGAATCGATGAGGGCAACCGGGACTGCTTTTGAAGGCGGCACCGTTTCCGCAACTACGCCGGTGTCGCCGTCTATCCTGGCAATCGCTTTTATCTCCGAATCACATCTTTTAATAAAGCGCTGAATTTCCAAGTTCAGAGAATCTATCATGAAAGCCTTGTGCCAAAAGTTGATCGCATCCTGGCAACGGGACTGTTCATAGTATTCAATTCCTATGAATCGATAGCAGGCGAACAACATGCTTCGCGCCGATTGACTGGCAGGCTGAGAAGCGATAACCTCTTCAAGAAGTGCCGCAGCCCGGTGCAGATCACCAGCTTCGAATAGACGCTGCCCGCGCTCGAATTTCTTGTCAATATCTCTTTGTTCATGGCACCACGCCGATGAGCTAAAGAGCGCCAGCAAGAAAATAAATGGAATCAGGAGATATAAAAATCTATTCATTCTGGAATTCCTGAGTGTCTCGGTCTATTAAACTATTAATCGGCATCAAAGCATAATCTGTTAATAAGTCGTTCCTGCAAGTTTGGGCCGGAAGGCATTCGAATCGGTCAATGATTATTTATCTATCGTCTAGCGCCGGCAGAAAAAGGAGCCAGACTTCGATTATAATCAACTTGCCTAAGTCGTGTAAAAACAAGGTATTGGAATATTCGGGATTTTCCGGCAACATTGCTGAAACAGGCTCTATTTGTCATTGTGCGGCAAAAAGAGATAGGCAGGAAAGCCCAGCTGATTTCATGGATTCATCGGATCGCAGGAATAGAAGGATTCTGCGTAATAGAGATAAAGGACTATATGTTCATTCCAGAAATAGTTGGTCCCGACAAATTAGAGAAGCGGGCGACTTTATTTCTTTTCGCCCGTCAGCGATTTCCCCAGATCTTTGAGTTTATCGGTGGCTTCGGTTTTAATCTGTTCCACACCCTGCTCTTTCAAATCGGAGAGATTTTTTCCGAATCCTTCCGGAAGCAGACCGCCCCCGCTGGCCAGGGCTTTCGTGATGAGTGTCTTCACCACCGTGGCTGTCACTTCGCTTATTTTGGCCCCATTGTCACTGCCGACATCATGCAAAGTAAAATTGTCGAGCTTAAATGACTTCTCGACTTTTTTCCCCAACAGGCTGAGGGAGCCGGTTACGTTTATATCCCGCAGCGCTATCAGGCCGATGCGGAATTTCTGGGATTCTTTCGACGATGACATATCCAGCCGTTTGATATTATCGAGCAGTACCTGATAATTCCCTTTTTTGTCAATTTGCTCAAGATTGAGAGTGACGCCCTCGATTATGAACGAATCGACTTTGACTTCTTTCTCCAGAATCGACCCGGTCTCGACATCGATTGTCCCGCGTCGTAACGACAGGAAATCTTTCGAGGTGAACCCCTCCGGATTTCGGACTTCGAAGTTGTTCAGACCCAAACTGCCGCCGCGGATTTCCACAGCGGCCGAACCAAGATCGGTTTCGACGCCGAGGGCATAAGTGGAGCCGGCTTCGACCGCTTTTTTAACCAGCATATTGCGGACGAAGTAGGCGACTGCCAGCCCGACTATTAAAATAACAACTACAGAAAGAACAATTTTTTTAAACATAAGGATTACTCCGATTATATATATCCTGCCATAAATCAAGCCACCGGTCCAATGCCAAAATTGTGGCGTTTTTTTGCCGGATGTCAATTACTATCTTCGTTCATAAATTTCTCTATGGCGGCAAAGCTGTTGGCGGCCCTCATCACTTCTCTGACAAATTCCAGAGTGCTCCTGTGATCGGCGCTGTCGGCCGGCTGCCGAACGGAAACAGCCGGATTCGGCCTTCCGTCCCACGCGCGATCAATAAGACCCGACCACGACTGATCCAGATTGCTCTTGGCCCACTCGGCGCCGGTATGTTTCGATCCGACCCTGCCCGCGCGAAGGTCATGCAACATTCGGCAATAATTCAAAATGATGAATGATTTTTGGAGCCGATTATTGAACCGCTGCGGGTGAGTTGGAATTTCCGGTTCCCGATTCACGCAGAACGGCATTTAGCTCTGGATACGCGGTCTTGAATGTCGCACGCATAATTTTTTCCGATGTGACAAATATCAGGAACCTGCATCTTATGACATAATTATATCAGGGCGAAAAAAAGAAAATCGAATCCCCAATTCGCGTTGTGGTACAAGAAATTACACCGCATTGCGACCAAATTGTGACCGTTTTTTTGCACTGAATTAGAGCCCTCTTACCAACAAATCCACGCTGTTACCTCTGCGCTGGTCAAAACGAATCAAATAGAGATTTTCAGGGACATAGACGCCCTAACATCTTCGCAGTCGAAGAATTCGGCACTGGATTGGTTATTTCGATAACCTAGGAAGAAGGATGGTTGGGCCCGGCCTGCTAACCAAGAAACGCTGATGAGGTTGTTCTTTCGGTCTATTTTGCTCGCTTATTCTTCAGTGTTTCACGTTTGATCTGCAGGGTTTGCAGAGCATCCGTATAATGCCCGGTCTGTCTTCGCGATAAGGTAAGAGACACGGCATTGGTAGGACAAGACTCTACACATACCCCGCATCCAAAACAGTCGGGGAGAACTCGATTTTGCTTCAGAATTGCATCCATGACAGTGGACGGACACGCGGAGTTACAAGCCTGACACGCATCACACTTACCATAATCAACTCTTATTCTGAAAATCGCAAGTTTTTCGAATAACCATGAAATCAGACCAAACGGACAAGCAAAATGACACCAAGGACGATAGACAAAAAGAGATGCCACAAGGACAACCGCCAAGAAAAGTGCGCCCCCAACACCAAGAACCAGGGGCTTGTACACTCTGAACGGATCAATGAGGCCGACAATATCAAGTGACCATGCTAAGCCGACAAGCATTGAGGCGAGAAAGAAGACCACGCGAATACTGTTCGATAGCCAGAAAGACGGCTTGAACTGTCTAACAATCCCTTTGCGGTCCTTCTTGTTACGCCCGAGGCGAAAGAGAAGATCCTGAAGTGTCCCAAACTGACAGCCCCACGAACAAATAAGTTTGGTAGACATTACAACGGTCAAGAGAAAAAAACCTAGCGCTATTATCCGCGGCCAGAAAATCGTCTGGTGGGCCGTCATGAGAAAGACCGCATCTTTAACAGTCCCCATAGGCGACGGATCAGATCCCAGAATGATACCAAAAGTGACAATGGAAGTCAGATAGACAAACTGACGGCGGCCCGGTGTCAGCTTTCTTCGCGCTATTAAAACCACTGGAATTGGCAAGAGCAGGCCCCACAGGAGGAATTTCAGGAAAATCTTCAGCCAGTTCTTACTCTGATGTTCATAGTAAGTGATAAGCGACTTCGTGATCTTTGTTTCGACTTCCCCAGCGGTAAGATTCAGGGCGACCAGGTTGGTGATCTCTGCGTTTGCCGAGTCGATCTTCAGCGCGGTCAGAATGACCACCAGCGGAATCTTATTCACGCGAGAAATATTGGCTATCGTCTGCGTGTCCGAAGCAATTTGTATCTTTGGTAGATCAAACTCCTCGGACTTTGATCCCCACAACTGCACGGACAGAATCGACAGCCCGATCACTGCCATAAATAGCGCACCGGCTAACCCAACTGTGCTTTTTTTCACCTTGGTTTGCTCAAATCGAAACGCCAGACCGGCCCCTCTTCTTTTGCACTGACATTACAATAACACATTTGATCCCATTCTATAGAGACATCATCCACAATCCACTTGTTAATTCTAAGTTATACGTCGTCAAAACCCATAGTAGGCATTGTAATTCAATTTCAAGAGACATTTTTCACTACCAAAAGCGCGTCCTTAGAAAGCAAGGGCTAAGTAGTAGGTCAGATGGATATCTTCTCAAGTTTATTGACAAAATCGCGTATGCACGGTGTACGTCCACCAGCTGTAACCAAATCGTGACCAAAACGGTGTCACGTTATTCGGTGTTATTGGGGGATATAGGCTTGCAAAGGCAGCGGTGGGGGCATCATACCCCCGTCCGGCTTGTAATCTATTGCATTGTAATGAGTTATCTAAGTGGAGGTGGGGGGAATCGAACCCCCGTCCGAAAAAGGCGCCAGACTGTCCTCTAC
>CALMKK010000058.1 GCA_937867135.1 uncultured candidate division Zixibacteria bacterium | reverse complement strand
CAAAATTTCTATCGAGGTCTTGCCAAAGCAATAAAAATGGGATAGATTTTATCGTAAACTTGAATAATTCCGAAGTCCTATGCGCAATTGTCATATAATTAGCTGTAAAAAGACCATAATAGAGAACAATATAAAGAAAACTCAAAAATATGCCTGATTTTGGAATTGTGATTCATGGCGGGGCGGGGGCGATATCAAAATACAATATGACCCCCAAATTGGAAAAAGCCTATCGTGAAGGATTGATCGAATCATTGACCTCCGGTTACAAGATTTTGAAGGACGGAGGTGGCAGTCTTGAGGCGGTTCAGCGGGCTGTCAATGTAATGGAGGATATACCGCTTTTTAACGCCGGCCGAGGCGCAGTTTTCACCAATGTCGGGACCAATGAAATGGACGCCGCCATAATGGATGGAGCGACTCTAAAAGCAGGGGCGGTGGCCGGAGTTCGACATATTAAAAACCCGATAAATCTGGCGCGTCTGGTGATGGAAAAATCAACTCATGTCCTTCTGTCTCGTGAAGGGGCCGAGGAATTTGCCAAAATTCATGGGGTGGAAGAGAGGCCCGATGATTATTTCTACACTGAGCAGAGATGGAATCAATTGCAGACGGCCTTGGCGAGAGAAAATGGAAGAGATAGGACCGAGCTCTCCGAAGGAAACCCAGATGCCGACAAGAAATTCGGAACGGTAGGGGCAGTGGCTCTGGATAAAAGTGGAAATCTGGCGGCGGCCACGTCGACCGGGGGGATGACCAACTGCCGCTACGGCCGAATCGGAGATTCGCCGATTATCGGAGCCGGGACGTACGCCAACAATCAAACTTGTGCGGTTTCGACCACCGGGCATGGTGAATATTTTATGCGGGCTGTTACCGCATTCAGTGTATCGGCTCTAATGGAATTCCGCGGCATGGGCCTCATTCAAGCCGCCGAAACTGCCATTTTCGGGCGCTTAACCGAATTAGGGGGAACCGGCGGATTAATTGCGATTGATCGAGGCGGGAGTATCTCCTTGCCTTTCAATACCCCCGGGATGTATCGCGGCCATTTTCTTGACGGGGGGCGGCCCTGGACGGCGATTTATAAGGAATAATCTCCTATTGATTTCTTCTATTCGATTGGTCCCGATAAACACAAATACGGAATTTTTCCGATAAATGCGCTTTTTTCGACGGCAAAAAAGCGTTAACATTAGTAGGAATCATAATTTTGACAACCAGGATGATTTAGACATATGAAATTCGCCAATTTTGTGCATCTGCACACCCACAGCCAATATTCCCTTCTTGACGGGGCGTGCCAATTGGATGCGGTCATTCAATTGGCCAAACAGCTAAAAATGCCGGCCCTGGCGGTAACCGACCACGGCAATCTTTTCGGTGCGGCCGAATTCTATAAAAAGGCGATGAAAGCAGGCATTAAGCCGATAATCGGCACAGAAGCTTATGTGGCGGGGGGATCACGTCTGGACAAAAAACCATCAACCGTATTTCCCGACGGCGGCTTTCATCTGGTGATTCTGGCTAAAAATCAGGCCGGATATAAAAATCTTATAAAGTTATCGACCGCCGGATTTATAGAAGGGTTTTATCATCGCCCCCGCATTGACAAAGAGATATTAAGAGAGCATTCGGAAGGGCTAATCGGTCTATCGGCCTGTATGAAAGGCGAAGTCAACTGGTATTTGTTGCAGGGTAATGCGGAAAAAGCAGCCGCCGCGGCACGCGAATATCAAGAGATATTCGGTCCGGGCAATTTCTATCTGGAACTTCAAAACCATGGCCTCGATCGGGAGGCGCTCCTGATACCGATGATTTACACCATTCATCGCGAGACCGAAATTCCTCTGGTGGTCACCAATGACTGCCATTACTTGCGGCAGTCGGATTGGGAAGCGCATGATGCCCTTCTATGCATTCAAACCGGCAAATTTGTCTCCGATCGCGATCGGATGCGGTATGATACCGATCAAATATATTTCAAGTCGCCGGAGGAGATGACGACCCTGTTTGGCGAATTTCCCGAGGCCCTGGAAAATACCATAAAAATCGCCGAGGAGTGCAATGTCGAATTGGAGATGGGCCATCTGCATTTGCCCGGCTTTCCCATTCCGGCCCCATTTGTCGATGCCGACAATTACCTTCGACATTTGTCCGAGGAAGGCCTCAATGAGCGATATAAGAAAATCACGGATGAGATCAATAAGCGTCTTGATTATGAATTGTCGATTATTAAAGAGATGAGATATGCCGGATATTTCCTGATTGTCAAGGATTTCATCGATTACGCCCGTTCTCAAGATATACCGGTCGGTCCCGGACGCGGCTCGGCGGCCGGTTCTCTGGTTTCATACTGCCTCAAAATCACCAATATCGATCCGATCAAGTATTCCCTGCTTTTTGAACGGTTTCTTAATCCGGAACGAATATCTATGCCCGATATAGACATCGATTTCGCCGACCGGGGGCGGGATAGAATTATTGATTATGTGGTCGGCAAATATGGCGCCCAGAATGTATGTCAGATAATTACATTCGGGACCATGGCGGCCCGAGGAGTGGTTCGTGATGTCGGCCGGGTCTTGAGCATGCCATATTCCGAAGTCGATAAAATTGCCAAAATGGTGCCGTTCGCGACCGATATAACTCTGGAAAAGGCGCTGGTCCAGAATTCGGAATTGAATGACTTATATGAAAAAGATGTCCGCGTCAAAAAATTGATTGATCTTTCCAAAACTCTGGAGGGATTGGCCCGCCACGCCTCAACCCATGCCGCCGGAGTTGTGATAGCACCTAAAGCGCTGACCGAATATGTCCCCCTCTTCAAAGGAACCAGAGATGAAATAACGACCCAGTTCGACATGAAAATGGTCGAGGAAATCGGCCTTCTTAAAATGGATTTTCTGGGTCTTCGCACTCTGACCGTCATCCAGGATTGCCTGCGAATGATAAAAGAGAATCACGGAAAAGAAATTGATCTGGATGATATAGATTTGAATGATAAAAAAGTCTATCGGCTGTTTGCCCGAGGCGAGACGGTCGGCATATTCCAGTTTGAATCGGGGGGCATGCGCGATTATCTGCGCCGATTGAAACCGGAAACCTTGACCGATTTGACGGTGATGAATGCCTTATATCGTCCGGGACCGCTCGATTCCGGGATGATTGATACCTATATCGAACGGAAAAACGAGCGTGAAGAGGTCAAGTTTGATCATCCCCGTCTGGAGAAAATTCTAAAGGAGACATTTGGAGTAATAGTGTTTCAGGAGCAGGTGCTCCAAATCGCCAATGCGCTGGCCGGTTATTCAATGGGCCGGGCCGATATTCTCCGCAAGGCCATGGGGAAAAAGCAGGCCGAGCTGATGGCCGAGCAGAAAAAGGGATTTCTCGACGGTTGTGAGAAGCAGGGGATCGATAAAAAAATTGCTCAGGCGGTATTTGAGCAGATTGAGACTTTCGCCCGCTACGGGTTCAATAAAGCCCATTCTACCGGATATGCTTATATAGCGTACCAATGCGGTTTCTTGAAGACCTATTATCCCCAGGAATTTATGGCGGCCAATATGACCTCGGAGACCGATTCTCCGGATCGAATTTATACATTGATGGAAGAGTGCCGCAGAATGGGAATCACGGTTCTTTCGCCAGATTTGAATGAATCGGTCAAAGCCTTCAGTGTCAAGGACGGCAAAATCAGATTTGGTCTGTTGGCGGTGAAGAATGTCGGTGAAGCGGCCGTGGAAACCATCATCGAGGCGCGCGGCGAAGGGGGAAAATTCACCTCATTTGCCGATCTGGTCAGCCGCATTAACCTGCGCAATCTCAATAAGCGCGCCCTCGAATCTCTGATTTCGGCCGGGGCTTTGGATTCCCTGCCGGGAAATCGTGCCCAGAAGACCACCATTATCGAACCGATGCTGGAATTCGGCCAGAAAGTTTCGCGCTCGGTCAATGCTTCCGACCTTTTTGCCGCCGGCGGGGCGGAAATTCAAAGAACCGAGCCGCCTTTTCCGGATATTCCCGATTGGTCTATTTCCAAAAAACTTTCGGGCGAAAAAGAAACCCTTGGATTTTATGTTTCGGGCCATCCTTTGGATCGGTACCGTCCCGAATTGACGGCCTTTGGGACAACCGATACGGAAAAACTGCTTGAAGTCAAAGATGGGCGAGAGGTGAGATTCGGGGGAATCATCTCGGCCGTCAAGTTAATGAATGATAAACGGGGGAATCGGATGGCCTTCGCCACGGTGGAAGATTTTAAGGGGAAAGTGGAGGTTATCATCTTTTCCGATCCGTTTGAAAAGGGAAAGACCTATATTGCCGAAGATAATATGGTAATGCTGAGCGGGCGGGTTTCAACTCGAGAGGGGGAAGCCCCGAAAGTCATTGCCGGAGAAATATTTCCACTGGACGCCTTATCCGAGAAATTTAATTGTCAATTGGTTATTAAGGTCGATGACACGATAACCGAAAGAAAACTGGGCGCAGTCCAAACAATTCTGGAAAAAAGCCAGGGGAAGACCCCGGTAATTTTTGCGGCGCGCCGCAATGGAGAGGAATATTTAATTAAAGCCAGGAGGTTCAATATCACTCCCGAGAGCAAAATTCTGCTTAAATTAAAAGAAATTATGGGGGATTCGGCGGTTTATCTTCAGCCGCCACGATAAATATCGAAACAATTTCCGGGCGAATATGTTAAATTAATAAATTGTGTTTTGGAAAAGCGAAAAGATAAGGCGGACGATATGACTCAGATTTCCAAATTCCTCTTTTTTCTTCTATTGATTGGTGCGGCCGTTTTTGCGGGTGAAAAGAGCGATAAAAAAAGCAAGGCTGATTCCAAGCCGGCCATTGATACCACCGTTATTTCCTGGTACCCTTATGATCAGGGGTTAAAGCTGGCCAAGGAGGCGGGGAAGCATATTATGGTCGATTTCACCGCCAAATGGTGCGGTTACTGCAAGAAGATGGATAAAGAGACTTTCTCCAATGCGGAAGTAATTAAATTCGTTAATTCCAATTTCGTCTGTATCAAGGTTGATGGAGATTCGCAGAACGAACTCGATATAGAAGGGTACAAAATCACCGAAGCCAACTTGGCCCGATCGGAATATCGCGTGACCGGGTATCCCACTTTCTGGTTTTTGAAATCAACCAGTGAACGAATCGGCCCTGCATCGGGATACCGCCCATCGGATCAATTCCTGGATCTGCTGTATTTCGTCAAGGATGATCTGTATGAGAAGATGTCGTTCCAGGATTATATGTCCAAGGGCGGGCGAAACAGTAAATCTCAAAATTAAAGGATAAATCAATGAAAAGGCTTTTATTAGCGGCCCTGCTTGTAATCTTCGTGGCACTGCTCCTTTCATGTTCGAAAACGGAGAATAAGACTGTGCCCGACAATACGACCGCTGTCAGCACAAAACCGGCTTCGGAAACTCCCGGGCCGACTTTTTCGACATCTGATATTGACGGCAACATTCACACCCTTGACGAATATAGAGGGAAAACGCCGTTGGTTCTGAATTTCTGGGGAACCTGGTGCCCGCCCTGCCGCGCCGAACTTCCCGATCTGAAAAAAATCTACGCCGATTACAGTCCCAAAGGCGTGGTTTTTGTGGGATTGGCCACCCGCGACAATCCGGAAACCGTCCGCAAATTTGCCGGTGACAATGGAATGGATTGGACAATGCTACTGGCCAATCAGGATGCGTTGATTTCTTTTCAAATAAGTGGCGTCCCGACCACCATATTTTATGACAAGAATGGGGTCGAACGGGGTCGTCTGATTGGAATGAGCACTTACGACCAATTTAAAGCTCAGATGGATAAAATCCTGTAAAAAAAATATATAGAATTGATTTTTGAAGGCGGCTCAATCTTAATGCCGCCTTTTTGATTTGTAATCAATTCATTTAAATACTTTATAAATGGCCGAAAAATCCAAATCCTGCTCTCCGCGGGCGATGGCCCGGCCAAATAGCTCCTTGGGTACGCCGGCGGTCCATAAGGGACGTTTCAATACCCTGGCCAAATCTTGAAGATAATGCAGGT
>CALMKK010000057.1 GCA_937867135.1 uncultured candidate division Zixibacteria bacterium | reverse complement strand
TTTGAAAGCATGAATCTTATTGGTCCCGTCGGTGATGTCGAGCATGACTTTTATCATCATACCCGCCTGCAAGTTGACGGCGATAGTCATATCGGTAACAGGCGCCAGGCTGTCGGAGAAACGGCCTGCGCGCGGATAAGTTGACCAGGCATAGGTGAGAGAGTCCTGATTGGGATTGGTGACAACACCCTCGAGGTGGACTTGCCCCCCCGGAAGAATAAAACCGGGCGTGACCAATATGGAATCAATCACCGGAAGGACGGAATCGACTTGCGGCGCGACGCTTTTTTCGGTACAACCTGTGAGGAGAATTAGCACCGATGCCAGCAGACCCGCAATCAGGGAATACCGACGGCCAAATTTCATATTATTAAATATATGGTCTTTACAGGAAAAATCAATATTTATTGACCCCCATCAATATATTTACTTATAATCTTTCATAATTACGGACTAGCAGGAGGATTTTATAATGAAAATCGAGAATGTCCCTTTTACGGTAACCGAACTGGCCAAAGTGCCCCCGACCGAGCATAAGGGTGAGTCGGGCATGGCCCGCTGGCATACTTTCGAGAAGGGGAATATCCGGGTGCGGATAGTGGAATATTCACCCGGCTATCTGGCCGACCACTGGTGCGCGCGCGGGCATGTGGTGCTGGTGCTGGAGGGGGAAGTGATAAATGAATTGAAAGACGGGACCCGGACCGTTCTTAAGGCCGGGATGAATTATCAGACGTCGGACGATGACAAAAATCCGCACCGGTCGTTCACCAAAACCGGGGCGAAGTTGTTTATAGTGGACTGAGAATCTGATTTAGAAACGTTTTTTGATCTGCCCGCCTTTTTTCCATCGGCCAGGCAGGGCCGGATTGGCCATTTCTTCTCTCATATCTAAAGATTGCAAATATACAATTGATTACTTTCTATCCCCCTCAGGATATCTTGAGCTTTCCTTAACTCTATATCGATTAAGCCATTAAATACTTTCAACAATCCAAAATTCCCGGCACGGTAATTGAATGACATTCTTTTGAGGATATTGAGGAAAGATGAAAAGGCTCATTAAATCATTTGGGTTTTCGAGGCTGAAGGGAGTGGCCGCCAGCATAATGTTGCTCTCCGCGTTTCCGATTTGCGAGTCGCCGACCGATCCCGGCCCGGTGGAATATAATTATGATGAAGGGTATGACCCTGATTATAGAAAGATCACCGGTTTTGTGTATGACCGGGAAACGGGCCGACCGATAATCGATGCCAGGGTGCAAGGGAAAGACCTTTCGAGAATGGCGAGTACGGACTCATCGGGATATTATACCTACTATGGCGTAACCGGATGCCAAACCCTGGTTGCTATAAAATACGGGTACTACCCCGATTCAGGCTATGTCTGTGTGGAATCGGGGCAAGAAGGGACACTTGACATTCATTTGAGGGAGAAAGAATAGCGAGGTGTGAAATGTTACGATTTATGGCATTATTACTCTTCATGAGCAGTATGGAGCCGAACTGCTGGATGCCGACCAAACACAGCGACAACGACCCGTCGGTCAGGAACCCCAGGACTAATATCGAAGGGAGGGTCCTGGCGGACGGAACAGATAAACCGGTTGAAGAGGCACTACTGATTCTGAATCCTCCCGCCCCGGGATACGATGGAACCTCGGCCATGAGCAACAGTAATGGAGATTATTACTTTGATGAACTGGGAAATGGCACATACAAAATAATCGCCAATCACAGCGCTTATTTGACCGAGACGGTCACGGTCAGGACATACGCCGATTCTACCGTCAGACTGGATATTTATATGGTTCCCGTCGGGACATAATGCTTTGAAAGAGGGAATAAATTGAAATTTCTAATGTGCTTATTCCTGCTGAGTCTATCGGGGTGTTGCTGCAATCCTGTCGGGCCGGGGAATTGGGAGGATTTTGACGCCATATTTTATGGCAGTGATATTGATGATACTCAATATGATCCGTCACAGATGGTCAGGTTGCTTGGAAAGGTCACGGACGCCCATACGGGAACTCCCATTGTTGCGGCGCAATTGACTATTGTCTCTCTAAATAGAATATCGCACAGCGATTCTGAGGGGTCCTATAGATTCTTTCTCAATATCGAAGCGGGCAAATATTGGGTGGTGGCTTGTAAAGACGGATTTGTAACCGATTCGGCCGAGGTAAATATCCCGGCGGACAATTATGCGACTTTGGATTTCAGGCTCAGAAAAGTTGGAAATTGATGTACCGTGAGCCGTTATCATCCCGGTATAAATCGAGATATACAAGTGGGACTATGGATTCCCGATCAAGTCGGGAATGACGATGTAGGGGGGCGGGGAAATAGGACAAACATTCCTGTTTGTCCGGATTCTTTATGAAGAAATATGATTTCAAAACCGCAGGGATTGAGACCTTGGAAGATTTACTCCCGGCCTCCTTTGAAATATGAATATACCCCTAATTGGTCAGTCGCTCTGGATAAGAGGGAAAATGGTCCACGGGCCGCTCGTAATGTCTTTCAGAATGTCTTCCTGCCACTCATATTGAGGATGCATATCAAGAAATTTGTCGGCCTCAAAGGAAGTACCACAGGGAGGCCCCCATTTGGCCCATATCGTCCATGCCTTGGCCATATCCGATGTAACCACTTTACCGTCAAAGGCACGGGCCGGATAAAAGGCCTGAGTGACGGTATTGGGTATCAGCCCGTTTTCCAATTCCACATGGCCGCAAATCGTTCTGACACCGGGGCTGTTGATTCTCAGATAAGTATCATAATGATCCCCCA
>CALMKK010000056.1 GCA_937867135.1 uncultured candidate division Zixibacteria bacterium | reverse complement strand
GGTATTTTATCCGATATAGTAGTTGTAAATTCAGTCATATCCGCCCGCCAAATTCGGATCTGATTTGGATTTATTTGACGTATATTAATAAAGCCTTTTATTGGGCTTAATAAATCTGGAATGAAGAGTATTTTTTCTAAATATAGAGAGGCCAGAATGAAGCGAAGTTATCGATTTCTCGCGATCGCCTTTTTTCTGCTGACGATGCTGATTTTTGTGTCGATGGCGGCTGAGGCAAAATTTGACGGTTCAAATGGTAGTTCCCGGCCGTTTATGATGAAGGGCCGCCTGGAAGTGCAATTTGAATCGGATGTGAATACCGGGAAAATCGCCAAAGGCTTTGGCATGGTTAATCTCGGCGTTCCCGCTCTTGATCAAGTTCTTGATAAATATCATGTCAACGAAGCTCGGCCAATGTTCCCGTGGCGAAGCAGGGAGAAGATGAAGGCCGGAGCCGATAATTTAAGTCAGTTTTTTGAGATAGAATTTCCGGATACGGTTGATATTAACGCCATTATGAGTGATCTTTCGCATAATTCGGCTATCCGTTCCGTTGCTCCGGTCTGGGCCATTCCGGTTGATGCCACCCCGAACGACCCTAATCTGGGGAGCCAGTGGTATATCCCAAAAATTATGGCGCCTACCGCCTGGGACAGCGAAACGGGTTCGGACACGGCCATAATTGCCATTGCCGATACAGGAGTTCTCTATAGCCACACTGACCTGATTAATAAAATTTGGGTCAATCCCGGCGAGGATATCGATAGCGACGGGGTGGTGTACGACACCGACGATCTAAACGGCGTCGATGATGACGGTAACGGGATCATCGATGATCTGATCGGATATGATTTTTTCACTGGAATTGGCGGTTACACCTGCTGGACGGGTGAAGACTGTGGTGTCGCCGATACCGACCCGAAAGATTTCAATGGTCATGGAACCAATTGTGCCGGGATTGCGGCGGCAACCACAAATAACGGTATCGGTGGAACCGGCATTGGCGGCGGTTGGGGCGGAGGCATGGGGCCATATCGCGGGCCCAGAATAATGTGTCTTCGGGTCGGCGGATCGTATGTCAATCCGGACAATGGGTATGAAACCGGCTATGTCAGCTCCGCCAATTGCGCCCAGGCGATCGATTATGCCTCTAAAATGGGGGCCTGTGTGCTTAACGCCAGCTGGGGTTCCAGTGATACGCCGGCGATGCGTGCCGCCTGTAATCGCGCCAATGATTCCGGTATGGTTATTACACATGCGGCCGGAAATGATGACTCCCCGACCGGATACAGTTTTTTAGATACTTATCAATACGGTGGTTATTCAGTAGCTTTGTCGGTGGCGGCGACCAACAGCGCCGACCATAGAAGCAGTTTTTCCAATTATGGAAACTGGATTGATGTTTCCGCCCCCGGTGAAGGAATCTATAACACCTATTCAAATCACTACGGAGCGACATACGCATACTTGAGTGGAACATCGATGGCCGCACCTTGTGTGGCCGGCCTGGCCGCCCTGATTAAGTCGCATATGCCTCAACTGAAAAAAAGGGAAATCGATTCCATCATTATGAATCATGCAGATACCATTGATTATCTCAATCCCGGATACGAGTTGTCGTTGGGAAGCGGGAGAATTAATGCCTGCTCTTCCCTGGCTATCTTCCCGGTGGTGAATTTTTCCGCCGGACCGACTTTGGTGGGAAAGGCGCCGCTGACGGTCAATTTTACCGATCAATCGCCGGTGCCCCCGTCATCCTGGATTTGGAATTTTGGTGACGGCGGCAATTCCGCTTTGCAAAATCCGAGCCACCAATTTACCAACTATGGGCTTTATACGGTTTCCTTGACAGCCACACCTCCGAAGGGAACCGCCACAAAAGTCCTTAAGAATCTTGTGATGGTTACGGCGGACACGCTGCGGCCGGTGACAATTCATGGTGAGCCCGGCCAACAGGTAGTTGTCCCAATCTATTTGGATAATAAATTTCAGGCCAAAGCCATTATATTCCCATTCCAACTCTCTGACCCGGCCAATAGTCGGTTCGACTCGGTTTCGGTGGTCGGACTGCGGACTTCATATTTTGCCAGTGTAACCATCCCGGATTGGGATGAAACTTACCAGCGGTTCTCGGTTATATTGAGATCTAATCTGTCAACCGGGACGTCTTATCTTCGACCGGGCACCGGGCCGATTATGAACATATATATTACAATCTTGAATCAGCCGCCAGATGGTTTCATAAAGATCGACACTACGACTATTACAATCGGCAGAAGTCTGAAAATTGAATCGATTGTGGCCGATTATGTTCCGGTTTATAGTGTCGGAACAGTATATGTCTCCGCCTACGATCGCGGCGATGCCAATATGAACGGGGTTATAAATATAGTCGATGTTTCTTATCTGATAAATTTCCTGTACAAAGGCGGTCCGCTGCCCGATCCGTATGCGGGAGACGTCAATGGAAATGGTGTTATAAATATCATTGATGTGGCATACTTGATATCGTTTCTATACAAGGGAGGTCCGCCGCCGCCCTTAAACTAAGAGGGGGGGGCTTCTGCCGGAAGGCCGAAAGTTGCGGTTTTTTTTGTTGACTCTTTTTTTGTCAAATTGTATAATATTTGGACTAAGAAATAGTCGACGGTAATAGTTTGCCAAAATCAGGGAGGTGAAAAAGAAGTAAATTTGTTAAAGTTGTGCTTCTTTGAAGGGACAGACGGCAGGGAGGCCGCAGGGAATATGAGGTTCCGGGGAGGAAGCTGGTTTTTTGTCGCCGTAAGCAAGGTTGCACAAAATAAACGAACGATTGCTTTATGGCGGACGTTTATAGGGTGAGGAAGAAATTAATAATTTAACTATAGGAGAGTTAAGATGAAGAGAAATGGGATCCTTCTCTTGGCAGTTATTTTAATAATGGCGATCATTGGGCAGGCCAATGC
>CALMKK010000055.1 GCA_937867135.1 uncultured candidate division Zixibacteria bacterium | reverse complement strand
GCCGGGATCTGAACATTTTTGGCATCATCCGATAGGGGATTAAATTCCAGGTAGATATAATCACCGGTGCCGATACCGGCATTGGCCACCAGCGCGGAGAGATCGGTGATCTGGTTCCACTGCAAGTTAATTATGTTCAGGGCGGTCATTCCGGTGAGAGCGGTGATATTGCTGATATTGTTCGAGGCGAGGCTAAGTTGGACAAGACTATCCAGTCCGGCCAGAGGAGTGATATCGGTTATATCATTGTCGGACAAAATGAGGTTAAATAGCTTGGTCATATCGGATACGGCGCTGATGTCGCTGATTTGATTGTCGAAGAGAAATAGAAATCGCAAATTTGTCAATCCGGAGAGGTGACTAATATCGGTTATGTCATTCATCCCCAGCTCCAGTTCTTCCAGACCTATCAGACCCTCCAGCGGGGAGAGATCCGTGATAGCATTGCCGGTCATATTAATCTTCAACAACTCGGGCAAGTTCTGGAGCGGTGTAAGATCGGTAATCTGGTTGTTTTGCAGATTGATATAGGCAAGATTATCAAGATAGGAGAGAGGCGTGAGGCTGACAATATCGTTGCTGTCAAAATTAATTCGGAAAAGATTAATACATTCTTCAAGCCCGGTTAAATCGGCAATACCGGCGGCGGTGTCGGCAAGTTCTGTAATCGGGACCAGGTCGGCCCGATAGATATCGCCGGTCGGTTTACCGATGACGGTGCGGATGGCAACTTCGAGGGCCGAATCGGGGAAATTTACGACGGCATTTATGAGGGTAGTGACACTATCCAGATTTGAAAGGGCGGACCATTTATCGGACGGGCTCTTGGATTTGAGGGCAAAGCAATATAGGGTCCCCGGGGTCAGGCCGGTGACAAGCATTGTCTGGGGGAAACCGGGGAAATTTATCCCCGGAGGGTTGGCGGCGGAGGTCGCCGTGCCCCAAGTCTGCCCTGTAATCATAAATTCAGCATAACGAATATCGTAAGCATCGGCATTGCAGGGTTGCCCGCTGTCGCCCGGCGCGGTCCAGGCCAGCATGACCGTGGTAGTGGTGACGTCGGTAATTTCCAAATCATCAACGGCCGGCGGGGCCGGTTCATCGTCATCGACGCCTGACCCGCTTTTGGAACAGGATATTAAAAGCAGGAAGAAAGAAATCGCCAGAATAAAAAAGATGTTAAGTAATTTGCGCCCGCAAAACATATATTCCTCCGCACCGAATAAGTTGAAAGTGCCCGATGCTTAAAAGTTTAATAGCCTTTGATAAGACTGAAACAAGACCTTTCTGTGCTCATATAAACCGCTTATAATATAGGCAAACAGGCCCTTTTTCGCAAACGAAAAATGGACTTAAATATCTTTCAAGGAGGCCGGAAGTGACCAGAAGAGATCATCTGCTTTATATGCTTAAAACCAATCAACATGTAATTAAAAGGCTGCTCGATGATATCACGGAAGAGGAATCGATGGTTCGGGGAGAGGGCGGGTTAAATCATATCCGCTGGTTGGCGGGACATCTGTACGGAAGCGACGGATACTGCTTTTCACTGTTGGGGGTCAAAGATGATTCGACCGGCCAATACAGCAAAATATTCGGAGGCGGATCGGTTGTCTCCGATGACCCAACCACATATCCGTCGATGGCGGAATTGCGGGACCTTCTCTACAAGTCTCATGAACGGTTATTCAAAATAATCTCGGACATATCCGATAATGAGCTGGAAAGGGAAATCGGCGAAGAAAAAAAGCAGCCGGTCTGGCAACCGCTGACCTTTCTGGCGATGCATGAGTTTTATCATGCCGGGCAGATCGTGCAAATCCGCAAGATGCTGGGCCGGGAGCGGCCGTTTGCATGATGAGGTGAAGGCAAATTATTTTTAGCCTAATGGTTTGAAATATTTAATGGAGGGAAATAATTATGGATTTGCGTGTAAGTTATGTTGATAATCCTATCATGGCGGAATTGTATGACTTGGTTCCGGCGTATAGAGACCGTCCCGATAAAGATTTCTATCTTCGGTGCGCCGCCGCTTCCAACGGGAGAATTCTGGAGCTGGGGTGCGGGACGGGACGGGTTCTGGTGCCGATCGCAGAACGGGGGTATCCGATTACCGGGCTGGATATGTCGGAACATATGCTGGCCAAGTGCCGGCGGAAACTGGAAGCGCTCGGCAAGGTCCGGACCGATCAAGTCCAATTGGTTCAGGGCAATATGGCCAATTTCCGGTTCAATCATAAGTTTGGACTGGCCATCATTACGTTTCATGCTTTTCAGCACCTGATAACGGCCGAACAGCAAATGGCCTGCCTTAACTGTGTCAACCGTCATCTGGAAATGACCGGCAAATTGATATTCGATGTCTTTTTCGTGGACTTTAAAAGAATTAATAATCCGCTCTTTTCCGAGGAAATGGAATTTTTCGGTGAATCGGAACTTCCCGACGGCCGCCGGCTGACGGCGAACTACCGTATCGCCGGATTCCATACCGCCGTGCAATACAATGATATCGAAATGATTTACTACCTGACCAATTTGGACGGCAATGTTGAGCGAATTGTACACGCGTTTCCGATGCGGTATTTCTTTAGATACGAGGTAGAGCACTTATTGGAGCGATGCGGTTTTCGGGTGGTTGATCTCTATGGTAATTTTGACGAGTCGCCATTGATGAATGACTCGCCCGAAATGATTTTCATAGCGGAGAAGTTCAAAGAGGTCTAACCTTTTGCGGTCTGCCGCTCGTGGAGAAATGATAGAAATGCCATGTCCCGCATTAAGATAAGTAACAATTGACCCACGCAGAAAAATTTGTTTATTTAATTCAATGCCTGAAAAGCGGATGCGGATAAATTGCTTATAATTAAATTGGGTTCGTAATTTGAATAGGTGATGTATATTCAGCCATTGGACGCAAGGATGGAAAAATGAAGAATGAAACCCAAAATAAGAGCCATGAAAAAGCATTAAACCTCCCCCCGGTTTCAACCATGTATCAGGCCCTGGTCAATCGGGACACTGCTTTCGAGGGAGTGTTCTTTGCGGGAGTACGGACCACCGGAATATTTTGCCGTCCGACCTGCCCGGCCAGAAAACCGCGGGTTGAAAATGTGGAGTTTTTTGGATCGGTGCAGGACGCTCTCCATGCCGGATACCGTCCATGTGTGCGGTGCCATCCGCTCGACCGGGATAAAAGTGCGCCGGAACTGGTCAAACGTCTTCGCGAAATAATCGAGAAATCAACCACGGGTAAAATCACGGAATTGTCCTTAAAGGAAATGGGGATTGAACCGTCAACGGCCCGCCGTCAATTTCGGCGTTATTACGGAATGACGTTTCACGCCTATTATCGGGCACATCGGATGGGAACGGCCCTGCATGAAATTCATAACGGGGAGAGTGTTATCGGGGCGCAAATTGAAACCGGCTTTGAGTCCTCCAGCGGTTTTTGGGAAGCGTTCAAGCAGGTCTTCGGAACCCCGCCAAGCCGGGCCGAGGAGGTGAAATGCCTTCAGGGGAAATGGTTCGATACGCCGCTCGGGGCGATGGTCGCCCTGGGAAATATCAATGGCATTTACCTGTTGGAATTCGTAGATCGCCGCAGTCTGGAAAAAGAGATCCTGCAATTGCGAAAACAGACCGGATTTTTCATTGTCCCGGGGACCAATCCCCATCTGGAACAACTGGAGCGGGAATTGAA
>CALMKK010000054.1 GCA_937867135.1 uncultured candidate division Zixibacteria bacterium | reverse complement strand
TAATTCCTTCCGATTTGCTTGAAAATGTGGTGGTAACCAAGAGTTTCACGGCCGATATGCCCGGCAACTTCTCCGGTGGCAGTATTAACCTCGTCACCAAGGACTTCCCGGAAAAAAGAACCATAAGTTTTGCTTCCGGGACATCATATAACAGCATTACCACCGATGCGACCGTGCTCGGAACCTCCCAAAGCCCCACCGACTGGCGGGCCAGCGATGATGGTATGAGGGGATTGCCGACCTATTTGCAGGATTCCGCTATTATAAATCAACTGCCCAAAGGGAACACCATTATAAGAGATTCCAATCTGGCGGAAGTGATAAAGAACGCCAGCCAATCGTTTAAAAACGGCTATGCTCCTGTCAAAAGAACTGCCCCCTTCAATCAAAGTTATGCCATTAATTATGGCGACAATATCCAGATCTTCGGGAATTCGCTCGGCCTGGTCGGCAGCCTGGCGTATTCCAGAAATCAGAAATTTTATGAAAATGGGGATTATCGTTTTTCGATTGCCGCCAACAATAATACCCTGCAGTTGTATGATGAATTCAAGGATACCAGGGGTGTCGATGAAGTTCTCTGGGGTGGGCTAGCCGGCGCCTCTTATCGCCTCGGCCAAAACCATGTTTTGGGGGTGAATTATATCTATAACCGCGGCGCCGAATCCGAGGCCCGTTATCTGCTCGGCCATGAATATTACAATGACCCGACCGGTTGGTTGGAATCACGGGTCCTGAGTTACACGGAGCGAAGCCTGGGCAGTCTGCAATTCAAAGGGGAACATCATTTTTCCATTCTGCGGCCCTTAAATCTGGCCTGGCGCCTGAGCAATGCCACAACCAAACAGGATCAGCCCGATTTGCGGCAATTCGAGAATTCCTACATAGTTGATTCTTCCAACTATCCGCAGACGGATACCCTGTTCGGAATCGCCTCCAGTTATCGTTGGCCGGCCCGGTTCTGGCGTAGTCTCACGGAAACAAATCGTGAATATGGTTTCGACCTGGCCGTCAGGTTATCGCAGAATTCCAAACTCAAATTTGGCACCAGTTACCTTAAAAAGGATCGTTCCAATCGTCAGACTCAGTTCAATATGACCGGGGATCCCAATCTTCTGAATTACTTCGATGGCAATGTCGATCTGTTCGCCGACACGGCCGGGTATTATACCCGCTACGGAACCAGACCCTCCAATTATTCTTATGTTTTTCCGGTCTATTATATAAACGGGACACAATTGCGAGATCAGTACGACGGAACTCAGAAGATAAGCGCCGAATATGCCATGCTGGAGATTCCTGTTATCGGCAATCTGAATTTTGTGGGCGGTATGCGTCATGAATACACCAATATGCAGGTGACAAGTTTCGATCCCTCGCGGTCCGGCGGGAAAATTATCGGCCGCGACTGGCTTCCTTCCCTGGGCCTAATATACGCGATTACAGACAGGATGAATGTTCGCTTTGCCTACGGACGGACGCTGGCGCGCCCCAATTTGCGTGAGATCGCTCCGTACGGGGCCGAAGAATTCGCCGGTTCCCGCATGTTCATCGGGAACGACAGCCTGACCTACACAAAAATTAGAAATTATGATATCAGGTGGGAATGGTTCACCCGTCCGGGGGAAATTATCGCCGTCAGCGGTTTCTATAAGAAATTTATTGATCCGATTGAACTAACTTTCTTCTCGTCCAATTACGATATCTGGCCGGTTAATGCACCTGATGCCAAAAATTTCGGTTTGGAGTTTGAATTTCGGAAGCGCCTTGATTGGGTTTCCGACTTCCTGAGAAACTTCAGTTTCGGCGGTAATATGACGCTGGTGAAATCCCGCCTGGAAATCCCGGAACGGGAATGGATCGAAATGAAGAGTGTCGATTCCAGCGCCTCACACTACCGGCCGATGGCCAATCAGTCCCCTTATATTATAAATGCCAATATCGGCTTCACCAGCCCCCGGACCGGAACCACAGCCGACATATTTTACAATGTATTCGGACGGCGCTTCTATTATAACTCACAGGGGGGCGCTCCGGATATTTATGAA
>CALMKK010000053.1 GCA_937867135.1 uncultured candidate division Zixibacteria bacterium | reverse complement strand
CCATCCGTGCCAGCATCCACCAGAACGCCTTCCCTTTCAGATAGCAGTTGAAACAATGGGAGTGGGCGCAACTGGGGCAGATGGCGCAAGCGTGCGACGCATAATAATCGGCGCACCATTCGCAGGCGTCGGAAGCATCGGGATAATAATTCCCATCCGGGTCGTAACTCTCTATGTCCGCGAAATCGAACAGCCATTTATTATTGGCCCGGCAATATTGACGAATCTGATTGTTGCGGGCGTACAGATTGCCGTCTATCCCCGTGCCATCGAGATGCCCGGTCATATATATGAATTTGACATTGGGGTAATCCCGCTCCAGCTGATTCATGGTATTGAGATAAAGGTTGATGCCTTCTTCCGTGTTATCGGAACATCCCCCGCACCACGACCAGACCACTATGTTGATTTCGTTACCCTGCTCATTCAACCCTTGACGGGTTATCGGCGCCCACGACGTATCGCCGGTCAGGCCGAGATCATCGCCATACTCCGAAATCTGTACCGTTCCGTCGCCATTATTGAAATCATACAGACTGTCTTCCTCGTGAACAATACTCATCCCGCTGATAATCTGACTCCCGTGCGAAGTGTGGCCGTAGAAAATTTTGAAATTGCTTTTGGCCAGACTGATATAAGTCGTAGGGATACTTTCAAAATCGGCCGCCGCCAGATGGTCGGCGACTATTTCGGCAGTAATAGCACCGCCGCCATTGGTGCTTTTGTCTTCACTACTGCAACCCCAAAGAATTATTGTCGCGATTATTAAAACCGCTATTGGAAAGGTACTTAAAATTCGATTACGCATGGAAACATAACCTCCCGGAATGATTTTATAGGTCTATTACTTAAAATCGGCCTAAAATAGGATAGACTTGAACAAAATCAGGATGAATTAATCTATAATGCTGTTTTTATATTTCCCAGATGTCATTATATGATAATATGTTACACAAGCGGCGGCTTAATCGTCGGCTATTCAAATCGCTTTCGCAGGTTCTCCAGCACCCTATCCCAGGCTTTGTCGAAATAGGCATATAATTCGTCCCAATTTGCCCCTTTCCCCCAGCCATGCTGATAGAAATTGATTCGAATCTTATTATCATCAAGCGGCGTGAATTTCAGAATCACCTGCGTATGCTGAGTGCGGAGTTCTCCGAACTGCGGCGGGGCGTTCCAGTCGAAAGAAAGCATTTCCATCGGGAAATAACTCAGAATCCGGCAGCCTTCCGAGCCTCGTTCACCGTACGGACGATCCATTAGAAAATATATCTCGAACGGCCCGCCGACACGAAGTTCCACCAGGGCGTTTTCGGAGAAAAACGATTTGACCCCTTCGGTGGTCGTCCAGGCGTTCCAGACATCTTCGAGTTTTGCTTTGATAATTATCTCTTTTTGCAGGACCTTGTCAGAAACCTCTTTCGGATATCGATTCGGGGATTGATACTCGGTCAGCAATGACACGACCATCGGATAGATCTCGAATTTATGTACGCCCTGTACGACCGACGGTTCTTTGGCCATTATGGCGCGGGCTTCTGCTTCGCTTTCGACCTGAAGAATAATAATTCCGATTTTAAGGCCAAAACAGGGCCCGGCCAGAATGACTTGGTTCTTTGCAGTCAAGTCTTTGAGATATTCAAAATGCTCCCCCATGATTTTTTCTTCGGAGGGAGTCATATTATCCGGCCACCCGTCCCGGGTGCCGATGAGATGAACTAAGTATTGCAATTTTTGAGGCATAGGAGATTGCTGATTAAAGATTATGGGAATCCTATAAGTCTATATTTTTTGTGGGTTTTAAAGCTATACGAACCGCCCCCCTTCACCTCTCCTCACCTTCCTCCTCGTCCTCATCCGGTTCATCTTCGTCGGTCACATAATTCCCTTTCGCCATATCGTCGATCAATTTGATCGCTTCGTCAGCGTTGTCGGGGTGAACCTGAAGCTCCATAAATCCGGCGGCGAATAATTCCTTGGTCTTTTCTCCCTTGGCGTAATAGTCGATCCCGGCATCTTCCAGAATCGATTTGGCCAGCATAAACAGCCCGGCGTCGCCGGTCGTGAAGACCGTCACCAGCTCGGTATAATCGATTTCATCTTCCGGCGGCAATTCATCCACCAGCGGAACTCTGCAATCGGGACATGTGGTTATGCCGATTTCATACTCATAATGGCATTTGGGGCAAAACATAATCTCTCCTTTCTTGAGAGCGCTGGATATTCCCTTTTTTTATACTTACTGCCTTTTAAGATATTACGGGAAAATATCATAGTCAAGGGTATCAAAAAATGCAACATTTCAAAACTATTGCGTAATATCCGGAAACAATTATATTATGGGCTTGTTGATAATAAACGAGAATAAAAATATGTTAATTCATATCTGCAAAGCGAAAATTCATCGGGCCACCATAACCGACGCCAATATCAACTATGAAGGCTCGATTACCATCGATTCCGACTTGATGAAAGCCGCCGGCATCGTGGCATACGAGAAGGTCCAGATCGCCAATGTCAACAACGCCGAGCGCCTGGAAACCTATGTCATCGAAGGCAAAGCCGGGTCGGGTATAATCGCTCTTAACGGCGCCGCCGCCCGCAAGGGAAATATCGGCGATATTATTATTATTATCGCCTACGGTTTGCTCGAAGAAGAAAAGGCCGCATCGTTCCGGCCCAAAATCGTCAAAGTCGATAAAAACAACAAAATCGTCTGACACTCACCCTGTACTTGAATATGAATAAACCGACTGTGGCCGTCATCCTTGCCGCCGGCAAAGGCAAAAGGATGAAATCCGACCTCCCCAAGGTTCTGCATCGCCTCGACGGCAAGCCTTTGATCCGGCACCTTATGGAAACGATGCAAAAAATCCCCCTCAGCCGAACCATTGTGGTTATCGGCCACAAAGGGGAAATGGTGGCCGAGGAATTGAAAGATTTTCGGGTCGAATTTGTCTGGCAAAAAGAGCAACTGGGAACCGGCCATGCCGTCATGATGGCCGAGGAAAATCTCAAGGAATTCGACGGCACCGTGTTGGTGGCCGCCGGCGATGTCCCCTTCTTATCTCAAAAGACGATCATGGGCCTTATTGATATTCATAATCAGAACCATCCGGCCGCAACCTGTCTGACCGCCATTTTTGACGACCCGGCCAAATATGGCCGTATAATCCGTCAAGGCGGGACCGATATCCTGGCGGATATAATCGAGTTTAAAGATGCCGATGAGGAGACAATAAAAATAAAAGAAATTAACACCGGCACCTTTTGCTTTAATAGCCGTGAGCTGTTTCCGATTCTACACCGGCTCGACGATAACAACGCCCAGAAGGAATTCTATCTGACCGATACCATAAAAATTCTGAGAAAGGCGGGACAGGTTTGCCGAGTCTGGCCCATCAACGACCCCCTCGAAGTAACCGGCATTAATTCCGTGGAAGAACTGGCCGCCCTTGAAGATACAATTCGAAATAAAAAACAAATGAACTAATTCCCCTCTCAGGCGTTATCATTATATCGACGGAGTGATTGAAAGATACCGACTTGCCGATAATTAATATATGGCCGCCGGGCCAAAAATAGGTTGACAAAAATTTAAAACTTCGTAAGTTTTCAAGTAAGCCTGCTGAAAGGCGGGAATTTATGAAAAAAAGTATATTACTTACATTTGCGGTTGTCTTCATTATTGCCGTAACGGCTTCGGCACAAATGGTCGATAAGGCGGAACTGGGTACCGCCAGCGGCGATTATCTGGGACTGAAACCCGCGCTTAAGCCATTCTCCCTTATTGATTTATCTAAATTCAAATGGAGCCAGTCGTACTCCTTGAGTTTCTTCTCGGGAGGCGGTTCATCGGGCTCGGTCGGTTTATATACCGGCTCTCTATTCTATGAATTGTCACGGTCGATTTCGATGAATTTTGTCCTGGGCATTGCTCACAATCCCGGTTCGCTTTTTGATCGAACGCAATCGACCAATGCCGCTTTCTTCCCCGGGTTTAACCTTGATTTTCATCCGTCAAACAGCTTCCGGCTGTCGATCGGCGTGCAATCTTATCCGGGAAATTATAATTATTATAACCCTTATTCCTCATATGGTTATTACCCGTGGAGGTAAACTAGAATTTTGCTAACCCTCTTCCCCCTGCCCACAAATGGTATTTAATAAATCACCCAAAAAAAAGATAAAAAGGCGGACACCCCAGCCGACCAAGCCTTCACGCTTTTTGGAATTAAGCATCCTGGCGATTTTTATATTGGTTCTGATCTACGGTGCCAGCTTTGCCCTGCGGATCAACAACGGCGTGACCAAGACAGTCGTGACAACCAGCTATCCGGTCCGTCTGCAGGTCTTGAACGGTTGTGGGACCCGCGGCGTGGCCGATCGCATAGCCTATGCCCTTCCGAAATTGGTCAAATTGCCCGTGGACGTTTCCGTGGTTGAGGTCTATGATTTCAAGGCTTCCAATGTGAAAAAGAGTTTCCTAATTTCCCGTGAAGCCGATCTTACCGGCACTCAAAAACTGGCCGAACAGCTGGGCCTTCCGACCAATAACATGGTTTATGAACCGCTTGAAAATAATTACCGGAGCATAACCGCCACCTTGGTGGTGGGTGAAGACTATAACGCGACTATTCTAAAAAAGGCAAACTGAGAGGAGATTTAAACACTGCATTGAGAATAACACCCTTATCTGTTGCGCGAACAGCAGGCAAACTTGCTCTCTCCAAAAAAGGCTACGACGTAAAAATCCTAAATCTCAAGAACCTCACCACCGTCTGCGATTACTTTGTAATTGTCAGCGGCGATGTCGATGTTCACGTTAAAGCGATCGCCGATGCGGTCGATGAGGGCCTCTTGGAAAAAGGAATCGCCCCCTGGCATCGTGAGGGAACCCGCGGAGGGAAATGGGTCCTTCTGGATTACGTCGATGTCGTAGTGCATATCTTCCAAAAATCGGCCCGCGATTTTTACGCGCTCGAAAGACTCTGGGGCGATGCCCCCGTGGAAAATTTGAAATAGCCGCGCCGCCCCTTTTGGAAATATTGAAACGAAAAAATATATTCACCATCATCATATAGGATAATTGTATGGAAAGTGCCGAACTGAAAAACAAAACCATCGCCGAGCTATTGCAGATAGCAGAGGCGCTCGACATCCCCGGCGTTTCCGGCCTCCGCAAATCGGAATTGATTTTCAAAGTCATGGAGGCGACCTCCGCCCAGCAGGAGGGAATGATTTTCGCAGAGGGGGTTCTAGAAATTTTATCGGAGGGATATGGCTTTCTCCGCTCGCCCGATTATAATTACCTGCCCGGTCCGGATGATATTTATGTCTCGCCGTCGCAGATCAAACGGTTCGACCTGCGCACCGGGGATACCATTTCCGGACAGGTGCGTCCGCCGAAAGACAACGAGCGGTATTTCGCACTTCTCAAGATTGAAGCCATCAACTTTGAAGATCCCGAAATTGCCAAGCATAAGACCCTCTTCGACAATTTGACGCCGCTTTATCCCAATCTGTCTTTTGTGCTGGAGGTCAATTCCGATGAATTAACCACCCGTATCATGGATCTAATGACACCGATCGGCAAAGGACAGCGCGCCCTGATTACCTCGCCCCCCAAGGCCGGCAAAACGATAATTCTGCAAAAAATCGCCAATTCCGTCACCACCAACCACCCCGAAGTCCGCTTAATCGTGCTTCTCATCGACGAGCGGCCCGAGGAAGTCACCGATATGCGCCGTTCGGTCAAAGGCGAAGTGATATCATCGACCTTCGACGAACCGGCCGAACGTCATGTGCAGGTCGCCGACATGGTGCTGGAAAAAGCCAAACGTCTGGTCGAACATAAACAGCATGTCGTGATTCTGCTGGACAGTATCACCCGTCTGGCCCGCGCCCACAACGCCGTGGTGCCGCACTCCGGCAAAATTCTATCCGGCGGCGTCGACAGCAACGCCCTGCATAAACCGAAACGATTCTTCGGGGCGGCCCGCAACATCGAAGAAGGCGGTTCCTTGACCATCATCGGGACGGCTCTCATCGAGACCGGTTCACGGATGGACGAAGTCATCTTCGAAGAATTTAAAGGGACCGGTAACCTCGAAATGGTTCTCGACCGCCGTCTGGCTGACCGGCGTATTTTCCCGGCGATGGACCTCAACCGCAGTTCTACCCGAAAAGAAGAACTCCTCATGGAACCGGATGTGCTGGCGAAGGTCTGGGTGTTGCGCAAGTTTCTGGCCGAAATGAATCCGGTGGAAGCGATGGAATTCCTGATCGACCGGATGAAAAAAACCAAAAACAACAAGCAATTCCTCCAGTCGATGAAGGATTGATTCGCGGCAGTCGGAATGAAATTTTTGCCGAAGGCTTAAATTCCCTTACGGTGAGTTTCCATCATAATCGATATGACGGTACCTTTATCCCTCAAATTATAAATTTTGGCGGAAAATTGCGGCTATTTGATATACCCTGAAGGATCGGAGATGACCCCTTTCAGGGCCGAGACCGCCGCTGTGGCCGATGAAACCAGATAAATTTCCGAAGTCGCCGGATCCAGTAAATCATCAAACCGGAGCGGCGCGGTTGTCAAGCACCTCTCTCCCGAAGCGAGATTATTTTGCAGTCCGGCCGGACACGGCCCGCAACCCGGATTCATCACGAGCGCCCCGGCTTCAACCAGAGCCCGCATAAATCCTTTTTTAAGGGCCTCCAAATAAACCGAGCGTGAGGCCGGGTATATGATCATCCGAACTTCGGAATGAATTTTCTTTCCCTTTAAAATGTCCGCGGCAATCCTCAAATCCTCGATGCGGGCATTTCCGCATGACCCCAGAATCACCTGATGAACCGGCAAACCTTCCACTTCGGCCACCCCGGTAATCCTTCGACCATTCGACGGCAACGCGATCTGAGGACCGATATGATCGATATTGAATTCGAAAGTTTCCTGATAGACCGCATCCTTATCGGCCAATGCCGGACGATACGGCATATGCGTCCGTCCCAGAAAATAGCGGCGGGTATTGCCGTCAAATGGACAGAGCGCGGCCCGGGCCCCCATCGCCACCGCAAAATTGCAGAGTGTGAAACGCTCCGCAATCGGCATTTGCGAAACGGCGGCGCCGTTAAATTCAATGGCTTTCCCGGATACGGTCCCTTCTTTTAGGTTTTTATGGATGAACAGCGCGATGTCCTTGGCCGATACCGCCGCCGCGATTCTTCCGTTAATGATTACTTTAATCGTCGCCGGGACCGCCATTTCCAATTGCCCGGTGGCCCATATATTTGACATCTCCGAAAGAGTCACACCGGCCGCAAAGGAACCGATACAGCCGTACGAGGCCACAAAGGGATCGGTTCCCAGGGCCAATTGCCCCGGAAGAATATGACCGTTCTCCATCGCCAGCAAATGGGCGCTTCCCTCCGCTATGTCATAAAAATTTTTGAGATTCTGCCGGCGGGCGAAATCGCGGACGCTCTTGTGCGCCGCCGCGCTTTCCTCATTTGTCGCCGGCGCCGAATGGTCGAGCGAAACAATTATGCGATTGGGGTTCCAGACATAATTCAGGCCGGTATCATGGAACCGCTCGATGACCTTGACGGCATCGTCATGCACCACCGTCAGATCCGGTTCAACCCTGATTATCTCGCCGACTTCCGCCTGTTTCAAACCGGCGCGTTCCGATAGGATTTTTTGCACGGCCGTCTGACAACCGTAATGAACCCGCTTCCCCGGGATCCGGGTCGGCCCGCCGAGATTCAATTCCAGCTGTTCCAGTTTGAGAAAAGCCGGCTTTTCCTTGATGTTATATTTGCGGCGCCAATTGTAAAAGGCCGCTTTGGAAATACCCAGTTCGAGCCCGGCCCGATAGTCATCCCCGAACCGCTCCCATATTTCCCGGATTTCTATTTCCGGAAATTTGGGGAAGGCATGCCGCGCGATATTTTTCTTCCGCCGCCAGTATGCCACCAGCTGCGGGGTCACGCCGCCTAACCGCTCGGCTATTTTTTCATCGGTTTTATACAACTTCTGAAGTTGTATCAACTCCGCTTTGGTCGGGATTTTCCCTCGAGGCATAATGAATCAAAACCTCTTTTGAGCATCCGATATATCAAATTCAAATCAAACGAAACGACCTTGGTTCTGCCCACCACCGGCATAAAATTAGTGTCTTCGCTCCAGCGCGGCACGATGTGCATATGCAGATGGCCGGGCACCCCCGCCCCGGAACCGCGCCCCAGATTCATACCCAGATTGAACGAATCCGGATGAAATACTTTTTTAATTACTTCCACCGTGGTGCGCGTCAATTCAAAAAACTCCCGCGCTTCGGCCTCCGTCAGGCGGTTAAGCGAGCCGACATGACGGCACGGAAGCACCATGACATGCCCGGAATTATACGGATAACGATTGAGTATGACAAAAACTTTTTCGCCCCGATAGACGATTAAATCGGCCCGGTCATTATGCCGCTTGATGCGATTGCAGAAAATGCATCCTTTTTCTTTCTTCCCTAAAATGAATTTCGAACGCCACGGGGCCCAGATAAATTTCTCGCTCATAGCGATGCAATATACATAAAATCGGCCGCATCACAAATAGTTTCTAAAATCGCCCGCATGAACCGCCGGCGCCCCCGTTAATTGAAATAATAAGGGCCCCGTCCGAACGGGGCCCTTAATCTGTCTTAAAAAATAGAAACCAAAATTACTTTTTGCCTTTTTTGGGTTTCTTTTTCTCTTTCTTGGTCGGAGTCTTTCCTGCCATCTCTTCTTCACCTCCCGGTTGATTGAACTGCTCTGTCAATCGGTTTGGTTTAATGGTTGCCGATTAGGTTTTACCCTTTTTCATAAATATTAATTCTCTATATAAAATATCTCGTCAATTCTATGAAACTCTTCAATATTTTGGCAAGTATTTTTTATGGCAAATGTGCCTTTTCTGCGGAAATCGAAAAAACGCAATACTGCCGGCTCACGGCGAAACGACAGAAAATCAAATGTGAAATGGATTAATGGACGGTATTCAGGCTGTCGAGGTCGATATTGTACTGCTTAATTTTGAGCCTTAGAGTCGATTCGGGGATATTCAAAGTGGCGGCCGCATGCTTCTTGATTCCCCCCTGATCCCGAAGCGCCTTAATGATGAAACGTTTCTCATATTGGGCCAGATAGTCATATAGAGTGAATTTGTCGGTGAAATCAATATCGGTGCTCAAACTGGCATCGGGCACGATTTCAGTCTTTAGCGATATTGTGATTTTTCCCGATAACAGCGGAATATCTATCAGGCCGCTTTCCCCGGCCAGAAGGGTCAGTTTCTTGATCTCATTCTCCAATTCCCGGACATTCCCCGGCCAGTCAAAAGCCACCATCAACCGCATCGCCTCCGGCGTAATCCGGGCATTATCCCCGGCAAAGTGTTTTATCAGAAGCGGGATATCTTCTTTGCGCTCCCGCAGAGGCGGGATGCGGAAACAGAGCGCGGTCAGACGATAATACAAATCCTGCCGGAATCGTCCTCCCTCCATTTCGACCTTGAGATCTTTATTGGTTGCCGAGACAATCCGGACGTCAACCTTTATCGGATGGGTTTCTCCCAGCCGCACGATTTCCTTCTCCTCCAGAATCCGCAGGACCTTGGCCTGAATGGACAGCGGCATATCGGCGATTTCATCAAGGAAGAATGTCCCGCCGTCGGCTTCCTCAAAAAGTCCGGTCTTATCGCGATCCGCGCCGGTGAAGGCCCCTCGCTTATGGCCGAAAAGCTCCGATTCGAGCAGCGTTTCCGGCAGAGCGGCACAATTCACCGATATGAAACGACGATCCTTGCGATCGGAATTGTAGTGAATCGTTTTGGCCAGAAGATCTTTCCCGCACCCGGTCTCCCCTTCTATTGAAATAGATATGCTGGAATTGACTACCTGTTGCACCCGGGCCAGCATTTCCAGCATCTGTTTGTTCTGTGTGATAATATTGGGGAAAATGGCTTTTTCCAGAAGTTGCGCCTTCAAGCGACGGTTATCTTCTTCCAGCGACATCCGATCGTATTCGGCCAATTTAAGGGCAATCAAATCGGCAAAGCCGACCACGAAATTAAGCTCCTTCTGCCCGAACGGCATCAAATTGCCGTTGGCCGACTGCCGGTCAAGATAGATATACCCGCCGATTTCGGCCCCAAGAAATAACGGGCTGACAATTACGCTGGAGACCGCCAGCCCCGGCTCCGGCGCCAACAATTCATTTATAAAAGGATCACGCCGACTGTCGAGCAATAAGGTCGGCTTTTCTTTGCTGAATTCCTCGCCCAAAAGATCGTTGAACTGCTGGGTGAATCTCTTTTTTTGATGATCGCTCATGGGCACATTCGACAAAATATAGCCATCATTTTTGTTCGATTGATATAAAATCACCCGCCCCGAACCGGTCCGCTTGACGAGAATTTCCATAATTTCGTCAATCTGCCCCGATTTCAAATGCCGGTATTCTTTATCGGAAAAATAATTGCCGAAAATTTTGAACTCATTATCCGTCGAAAGAGACCGTTCCACGGCTTTCCGGGACAAATCCTGCAGGAAGAGCCGGACACTTCTGATTCTGGCTTTTTCCGAAATCGTTTCGAATATCTTTTCCGCTTCGTGGAGATTCTTAAAGCCGCCGGAGATATTGGCATGCTGGCACCAATATTCCCCTTGTCGAAATCTTGTTTCCGCCGACCAATAATGCAGTTTCAAGGAGTTGAACAACCGATAGGCTTCCTCAAAATATTTCTCCGCCCCGCCGCGCGCCAGCTCGCCCGCATGAATGTTGATATCGGCCATGACTAAAAGCGACCGTGCCATATCATAGGGGTCGCCGATCTTGCGCAAAATCTCAAGACCATCGAAAGCGGCATCAAGAGCCGTTTGAAATTCGCCTCGGGCCGCCTGGATTTCGGCAATTACCATCTGGGTCAGTCCAATTTCCGCTTTTTCACCCAAATGCGACGCGACTTCATAAGCCTTTTGGGCCTTAACCAGCGCCTCATCCGGATTACCCAGCAGGTATTCCGTCTCCGCCAGGCGGCGGCCGACCTGGCAAACCAGCGAAGAATCAGGAGCAAGGTCTCGGGCTTTGTCGTAGGCCTCGCTTAATATCTTCTTGGCCTTTACGATATCACCCGATTCCAGGGCCAATTCACCTTCATATTCGGCCAGGATGACTCTCTCTCTCAATAATTTTTCGCTCTCAACGAGCATGGCTGCGGTCTGCAACGATCGGCCCGCCAGGATAAACTGCCGCATCCGAATATAGAGGTATCCCAAGGACAGGTAATTCCGGGCCAATGAAATATTCAATCCCAAACCTTCGGCCATCCCGATTGCGGTTTTAAGATTTTCTTCCGCCGATACCCAGTTTCCATTTAGAATTTCGATACGTCCCAAATTGCCGATTAACTGCACTCTTTGGGTATTACTGCTTTTGCAGGCTTCAACCGCTTCACCGATCAATTCTTTGGCTTGAGGATAATCGCATCGGACAAATGCGATTTGGCTGAGCCGGTTAAACGATTCGACTATACCTAATTGATAATCAGCCCGCCGATAAAAGGCCAGAGCGTCATTGGCCTGGCGCTGAGCCGCTTTGAGATCGCCGATGGCGAAGTAACTCTTGAAGAGAACTATTAAGGCATCACCGACACGAATGTGCGATACCGAGGAGGCAAGGATTTTGACCGCTTCCGTTCCGAGTTTAATGGCCGCCTTATATTCACCCAAATTATAATGCAGTTGTGCCTGATGTGACTTGAACAACCCTGCTTCGAGTCCCTCGGGTGCATAACCCGAGGCAACGAGGGTTTTGGTCAATTCACCGGCGATATCGGGCTTCTTCTGGCGGTACAATGTCTCAATTTCTAGAAGCCGGCTATCCCATGCCTTTTCTATTTGTGAGGATCGATTCATGTGCGAATCTTTTTTTCATTATCTCATAATGACGGTTGGAATGCTCCTCACATTTCCCTCAACACCCCTCGTTCTTAAAGACCAATCATGCGGCAGGTCGCGATACCAGGTAATGAAACTCGCGGAAAGAAGGACATAATTGTATAGCGCAGACCAGCTGCTACCCGGGGTTTTGGAGCCGCCATTATTGGTCAGCTCACTGGTTCTAATAATAATCTTGCTGGAATCGATTCCGGGCAAACCAGTTCCGGGATTGGTGCCGACACCCTCGCCATCCCAAGGATGCTCATCACCGGAAAAAACGGTGGGGGCGTTGAAGCAAATGACGAACAATATCAGAGCTAACAAGATTGTTAAATTTCTTGCTACCCTCATACCACTTGCCTCCTTAAAACGCCTTTTTGGGAGATTATCTCTCCCGCTTATCCAATAAATTTTTTTTCAGCCTCACGGACGTAGACTCTTCCATATATATTTTATTATTTTACAATCAATTTGTCAAGCAGAATTTGCGCCGGCGCAATTTATGCGTTCCAGGCTCTAATGGATGAATTTTCT
>CALMKK010000052.1 GCA_937867135.1 uncultured candidate division Zixibacteria bacterium | reverse complement strand
GGGCCAAATCGGGACTTTAATCGCAAAAGCTAATCCAAAGGCCAAAAAGATATAAGTCTGAGCACCCAGCGGAATCGGCATTTGGTATAATTTCAATAAATCAAAACTATATTCCCCGCTGTACCCATGATACATAAATACCAGATAAAGCAGGGCCACCAGCATTAAAAGAGACCCGAACATGGTGAACAGCACAAACTTGACCGCGGCATAAATTCGTCGCGGGCCGCCCCAAACTCCGATCAAGAAATACATCGGGATAAGCATGGCTTCCCAGAAAAGATAAAATAAAAACAAATCCAATGCGACAAATACCCCCAACATGCCGGTTTCCAGCAATAGCATGGAGATATAGTACCCTTTGATCGAAGTCGTTATCGCATTCCATGACGAAATAATCGCGATAAGCGAAAGAATTGTCGTCAGCATGATCAGCAGAAGGGAAATGCCGTCGATACCCAAATGATAATTTATGCCGAAGGTCCCGATCCACGGGAAATTGACTTCAAATTGCATGCCATTACCCAGCGGGTCGAACATTACATAAAGAAACACTGAAATGAGAAAAGTGACAAATGCAATAATAATAGCAACGGCTTTGATGGAATCGGTTCTCTCTTTCGGAAGAAATAAAAGAAGAGCCACTCCGATCAGAGGGAAAAATGTCACCAAGGTTAATATATCAATGCCCATATTACCTGAATACAAAATATCCTAAAATCAGCACGACGCCCAAAAGAAAAACGGTCGTATATCTCCGCAATAATCCGGATTGCACCGGCCGCATTATTTTAGAAATATCCCCAATTATTGTGGCCAATCCGTTGAGCAAGCCATCTATCAATATTACATCAACTATTTTCCAGAGAAATAGCGATAAACCGATCAAGGGACGTATAATCACCGCCCCGTATAATTCATCGACATAGTATTTTCCATATAGAATTTTATGAAGTCCGGAGAGAGATTGGCGGATTTTCCCGGCCAAAGCGATATTTTTGACATATAGAACATAGGCCAGATAGATTGATGCTAAAATCAGAACGACCGAAATACCCATCAACATTAATTCCGTTCCACCGTTTTGGCCGCTCGAAGCCATCACCATCGCCTCTTCTCCGCCGTGTTGTACATTACCCATCACCGGTTCAAGGAATTTCTCAAAATTATTTCCGCCTCCGAGTATATGCGGTATCCCGATATATCCGCCGACAATTGCCAGCACCCCCAAAATTGTCAGCGGGACAGTCATGATTTTAGGGGACTCATGCAAATGCTCTTTGGCATGATGATCCATTCTCTCTCCACCATAGAAAGTCAGGAATAACAGGCGAAACATATAAAAAGCGGTCAGCATCGCGGTGAACAAGCCTATTGCCCAAATCCAAATTGAACCATAATCCGAGGAAAATGATTTCCAGAGGATTTCATCTTTGGAAAAAAAGCCGGAAAGGCCCGGAATGCCCGCAATGGCCAGGGTCGCCACCAGAAAGGTCCAGAAAGTGGTCGGCATGTGTCGTTTCAACCCCCCCATAAAGCGCATGTCCTGTTGACCCGACAGAGAATGAATAACCGACCCCGCTCCCAAAAATAGGAGCGCCTTGAAAAAAGCGTGAGTCATCAAATGAAAAATGCCGGCGGAAAAAGCTGCCACTCCACAGGCCACAAACATATATCCCAATTGGCTTATCGTTGAATAGGCCAGCACGCGCTTTATATCATTCTGTGTCAGAGCTATGGTTGCGGCAAAAAGGGCGGTTGCCACTCCTACTATGGCTACCACCATCAGGGTTGTCGGCGCCATTAAGAAAAGAACATGGGAGCGGGCAATCATATAGACGCCCGCCGTCACCATGGTGGCGGCGTGAATCAAAGCCGACACCGGCGTTGGTCCTTCCATGGCATCCGGGAGCCAGACATAGAGAGGAATTTGCGCCGATTTGCCGGTCGCTCCCAGAAAAAGCAAAAGAGTCGCCGCGGTTATAAGGCCGGCGCCCATGGCGAAGACTTGCGGGGCCTTATCAAAAACGGTTATAAAATTCAGCGAACCGGTGCTCCAGAATATGATAAATAGTCCCAGCAGGAACCCAAAATCGCCGATTCGATTGACGATAAAAGCCTTTTTGCCGGCATCGGCCGCGGTCTGTTTTTCAAACCAGAATCCGATAAGCAAATAGCTGCATAACCCGACACCCTCCCATCCGACAAACATCAGGAGATAATTATTCGCCAGCACCAAAGTCAGCATCGAGAAAATAAACAGATTCAGATAAGTAAAATACCGACCGTATCCCGAATCGTCATGCATATATCCGATAGAATAAAGATGAATAAGAAAACCGACGCCGCTCACTACCAGGACCATTACCGCCGAAAGGGGATCGAATAAAAACCCGACATTGACATTAAATTCGCCGGACGGAATCCAGGTGAAAGCAATTTCCTCAATGATCCGGCTGTCGGCCGGGAGAGCCAGAAGGTTAAAGAAAAGCTTTAAACCCCAAAGAAATGATAGTCCCACTGCGCCACAGGCAACAATAGATACGATTTTTTTATTTAACTTGCCCAGTAATAAGCCGTTGATCAGGAATCCCAACAGCGGGAAAAGCGGTATCAGCAAAAGATAATAGGACATTATTTCGTTACCATTTCAGCAAATTAAATTTATCCGCGTCAATCGTCTCTCGATTGCGAAAGAGCATTATAATTATCGCCAATCCGACCGCGGCTTCGGCCGCCGCCACCGCCATAATCAAAAACACAAATACATGCCCATCCATCAGATTCAAAAACCGCGAAAAGGTAATAATCGTCAAATTGGCCGCGTTAAGCATAAGTTCAATGGACATAAACATGATAATCAGATTTCGTGAAAGAATCACCCCGGCAATACCAATGACAAATAAGACGGCTCCGACTATCAAATAATACGGCATTGGTACCATCAGATTCCCCTCTTTTTATCCTTTTCATCTCTTCTGGCCATTACCACTGCCCCCACTATCGCCACCAGCAGTAAGATAGATGTTAATTCGAAGGGGAAAAGATATTTGGTGTATAATAATTCCGCCACGGGCCGGGCGCCGCCAAAATCGGGCGAGGCCTGGACCATTAATTCATCCATTCTCCCCGGGAAAGCCACCTGTTTGAACATTGCCAGCAATTCCAAAATAAAAGCCACGGCCAGAATTATTCTGGTGGGACGGTCGAGCCTGGTCCGCTTTTCCGCGAATTTCTCCCCGCGCAAATTCAGTAGCATAATGACAAACAGGAAAAGAACCAGAATTGCCCCGGCATAGACTATAATGAGCAAGGCGCCGACAAAGACGGCGTTCAGTTGCACAAACATCACTGCGATGGCCACCAGCGTAACAATCAAGTATAAAACCGATGCAACCGGGTTGCGCTGCATTATCATCATTAGACCGCCCCCCACCGCCACCACCGCCGCCAGATAAAATATTATCAATTCCATAATTGCCTAAAAAATCCTTCTCACCCGACGGATAATTCGCTTGAACGGTTTTTCTTTCTTGGGACGATTCGCTAACATTTGTTCCTTAGTAAAAATAAAAACATCCCGATTGTCATTAGAAAACTCATATTCGTGCCCCAAAAAAATTGCCTCCTCGGGACAGGCCTCCTCACAAAATCCGCAATAAATGCAACGCAACAGATTTATTTCATAAACCTTGGCGTATCGCTCCCCCTTTTCAGTTTCCGCACCCTCCATATAAATGGCATCGGCCGGACATGAAGCCGCGCAAAGCCCACAACATACACACCGCTCGCTGCCGTCTTCATAAACTTCGAGATAATGAAGTCCCCGATAACGGGGCGCCATTTCCTTCTTCACCTTGGGATATTGAAGGGTTACCGGCTTCTTAAACAGATACTTCAGGGTCGTATAGAACCCTTTGGGCAAAGCCAGAAAAACCGTTTTTATAACATCAATCATATAAAATCACAATAAAACTATCAGCGAGGTTACCATTACATTCAGAAGGGCCAGCGGGAATAAAACCTTCCAGCCGAGATACATTAATTGGTCATAGCGCAAGCGGGGCAGAGTGGCCCGAATCCAAATATAGACCGACATAAAGAAAATCACCTTTATTACAAACCAAACCACGGGCGGAAGAAACGGCCCCTGCCATCCCCCCAAAAATAAGGTTGTTGCCACACAGGAAACAGAAATCATATTGGCATATTCCCCGATATAAAACATGGCAAACCGCATCGAAGAATATTCCGTATGATATCCCGCCACCAATTCCGATTCGGCCTCCGGCAGATCAAACGGGGACCGATTGGTCTCAGCAATTGCACAAATGACGTATATAACGAAACCGACCGGCTGGCGGAAAATAAACCAATGCCAGACTGAAGCTTGCTGGGCCACCAGCTCATTCAATGAAAAAGTCTGCGCAATAACCAAAACACCCATAATGGAAAGTCCGTAAGCCACTTCATAAGATATCATTTGGGCCGATGATCTGATACCGCCCAGAAGCGAATATTTCGAACCTGATGACCAACCCGCCAGAACTATGCCATAAACACCTAGCGATGTAACCGCGAAAACAAAGAGAATGCCGATGTTAAGATCCGAAACCACCATGTCAATTTTATGACCGAACAGAGTAACGGTATCACCGAATGGCACCACCGCAAAATTCAGCATGGCCGGAATAAACATCAAAATTGGCGCCAGCGCGTAGGTGACACGCTCGGCATTATCAGGAACAATATCCTCCTTAAAAATGAGCTTGATGGCATCCGCAATAGGCTGTAGCAGCCCAAATGGTCCGGCCAGATTGGGCCCGATACGGTGCTGGAAATGACCGACAAGCTTTCTTTCCAGCCATGTAGCATAGGCGCATCCGGTCAGCACTGCCAGCACTACCACAACGACTTTAATTGAAGAAATTATGGCAAACTCTGTCGCTGTCATGCTTCTTCCATCCGCGCTATGCGCACCCAATCAATTCGTCTCTTCCGCATTTGCAGAATATTCACCGGCGGAGCGGCAAAAGCACGATTGATGAGTACGACGTCATTATCAATATGTTCTGAAATTCGAGCCGTCAAAATCACTTTACCGGCTTCCGATTCTACCTTAACCATGGCTCCATCAGCAATCTCTAATTTCTCTGCCAGGGCCGGAGAAATCGCCGCATATGGTTCTCCGCAAAAAATAGTTAAAGACTTTGATTTTTCGGTTCGATGTCCGAAATGATGCATATCATCCACAACAAAGAGCGGATAGGGAAAATCCGAGGGCTTTGGCTCCACCGTATATTTCACTTCCGCCAAGGCCATTTTTTCCTGCGCCCGTTCCATATTAATTAGAATTGCTGTTTCTTTTTTTAAATCATCAAACGATTCATAAATCGGCTCTTTCATGGCCTCCGCAATTCGGCGCACGATTTCATATGCGGGAAGAGAATTGCCGACCGGCTTTATGGCCGCATTGAAACATTGCTCGCGGCCTTCAACATTGACAAAAGTCCCGTCGTACTCCGCCCAGCCCGCCAGAGGCAATACCACATCGGCCATTTCAGTGGTTTCCGATTCACACATATCAGCTACGACCAGAAAATCCAATTTTTCAATTCCGTCGCGGACAAATTGCCCGTCGGGGAAATCCCTTACCGGATTTGCCGCAAAGATGAGAAGCGAATCAATTTCCTCTTTTTTGGCGCCCAAAATCATCTTATCTGACGCGAGACCGGGATTGTCCGGATAATATCCCCAGATATTTTTAAATTCCGTTATTTCCTTTTCAGACAAATGGGGCATCACACCCAACTTCTCCGCTCCTTTGCTATTAGCATATTTTGAAAGGATGCCAATTTGCCCTTTTTCATATATCCCTGCGGTAATGGCCAGATTATTTAAGGCCGACGCCAGCGTTTCCCTTGAGGATGACGTGGAAATAAACTCGCCCGCGATTAAAGTAATATTTTTCGCCCCGGCCAATTTTTCCGCCAACGCCTTTATTCTTTCGCCAACTATACCGGAAATATCAGCCGCCTTTTCTACGGTGTTCGGCTCTAATAATGACTTAAGGGCGGCCACATCACCGCCGGACTTTTCCGCCAGAGCGATGACCAGACCATTTAAAAGTGCTTCCATCGTGCCGGGGATAATAATCATTTCGTCGCTTGAGATATCTCCGGATTTGGTGGCCATAGGATTAATAGTAAAAAGAGCCGCACCTTTAAGGGTAACCGCCTTGCGGACCCGCAAATTAA
>CALMKK010000051.1 GCA_937867135.1 uncultured candidate division Zixibacteria bacterium | reverse complement strand
TTATTGACGAAGGGTGCGATATTGTCCGGGTGGCGGTCCTCGATGATGCCGCCGCTTCGAAATTGGGGGAAATTAAATCGAAAATTTCGATCCCGCTCGTGGCCGATATTCATTTCAAGTACAAACTGGCCCTCGAAGCGATCAAGCAGGGGGTCGATAAAATCCGCATCAATCCCGGCAATATCGGCGCCGATTGGAAAGTACAGGAAGTCACCTCGGCCGCCAAAGATGCCGGCCTTCCAATTAGAATTGGCGTCAACTCCGGTTCTCTCCCGAAAGATCTTCTGGAGAAATACGGTCACGACAATCCGCACGGGTTTGTCGAAGCCGCTCTCCGGGAAATCGAGATTCTTGAAAATAAAGATTTCCATGATATTGTCATCTCCCTCAAATCATCGAATGTCAACACCGCCTATTGGGCGTACATGATGCTGGCCGATAAAGTCGATTACCCCTTCCATCTCGGTATCACCGAAGCGGGGACCCTGCATACCGGCACCATAAAATCCTCGGTGGGTTTGGGCGCCATGCTGATAAACGGCATCGGCGATACCATTCGCGTCTCGCTATCGGCTGATCCGGTCGAAGAGGTCAAAGTCGGCAAGACGATTTTAAAATCGCTGGAACTGAAAAAAGAAGGGGTGGAGATAATCGCCTGCCCCACCTGCGGCCGGTGCCAGATTGATTTGATTCCGCTGGCCGAGAAAATCGAGCAGAAAACCCGTCATTTCAAAACACCGCTTAAAGTCGCCGTGATGGGATGTATCGTCAACGGCCCCGGCGAAGCTTCCGCCGCCGATATCGGCATCGCGGGCGGCGATGGGTTGGGAATTCTGTTCAAAAAGGGAAAGATTGTCGGCAAGGTGAGCGAATCCGATATCGAATCGACCTTACTCAAAGAAATCGATAAGATGACCGGCGGGAAGTGAATTGCATTGGGGAATCAGATTATCGTAGGGCAGAACCCCAGACGAAGACTCGCGGTTCTGACAATTTATTAATTATTCACCGTAATCGCCGATAAACCGCAAATTGCCTTTCACACCCCAATCTGCGGCATAAAATCCTTCCCTTAAATAATCATGAATCGAGGAATGTTTCCAAATAAAGGGGCTTTGAGTCAAACCATGCTTTACGGGATTATAGTGTATGTAATCGATATGCCGATTCCAATCGTCCTGATTTCTAATTATATGATCCCAATAACGACTCTGCCAAACCTGTCCGTTATAGATTTTCAGCCGCTCACGATATTTGAAGGCAAAAGATAATTTCAGACGTTTCATCACTTGATCCAAAGAACAATTTTTGGGATCTATTACAAGATGAAAATGATCCGGCATGACGACCCATGCGCTCAGCTCAAATTTGATTTTATCTTCGGGATCAGCAATGGAATACATTAATAAATCAGCATGTTCACTTAATATGGGGGCGCGATTATAAGTGACCGAGGTCACGAAATAAATATTGCCGGGGGCGAAATAGCGAAGCAATTTGGACATTTTAATCTAGATATAGTCGATTGCATTTTAAGGGCAATCACTTTATGCAATGGATGGCAGAACCACAAGACTTCGTCTGGGGTTCTGCCCTACGTTACTTGTGCGGTCGATACAACGAAGAATATTGCCAGAATAGCCGTCAACATATAATTGGCAGAAATAAATACGGGTAGTCTGCTCTTTGGAGCTGGAGTTGAAGTATCTTCCGATATATCGATGTTCATCCCTATTCCCGCAAAACCAAAATGCCTTCACCACAATTTATAACATTAAGGACAAATAGGCAAATATAAAAGCAAGAGTAGGTCGGGTCTCGAGACGTGAGCGAAGCGAACAGGAGAGAAACCCGATATATTCTTTAATCATGCAAAAGCTTCATAGGTCGAAACCCCTGAGTTCCCGTGCCACGGGGACGTGGTTTCGACAACTCCTCCTGACTCATCACCATCAATACGGCACTGCTTCCTTTTGCCCGCGAGGCATTTTCTTCATCGCCCGAAAACTTACCAGCTTCCCCCGCTCCTCATCCCAGAGCCTGTAATTTAGCGCCTTTAGCCCCGATATCAACCCGAACGGTTTAGCCTTCTGCAAGGTCGGAACTTGCTTGAAACATCGATCCAGGTAATAATTGGGAATCAAGGGACTCAAATGATGAACATGATGATAGCCGATATTGCCGGTGAACCATCTTAATATTCCCGGCAATTTATAGAAGGAGCCCCCTTCCAATGAAGCCGCCGTGAAATTCCAATTCTGTTCCCGAACCCAATATACCCCGTCGAATTGATGCTGTACATAAAAGATCCAGATTCCCGACATCAGACCGACATACAGCATCGGCAGTTGAATCAGCAAATAATCCTTAAAGCCGATCAACTCGCTTACGGCCAGAGCAACCAGAACTATCCCCAGATTTGTACCATAAACGCTTAAATGCTCCTTCAGATCGGCCTTTCGGCTGACCAACCGATGCGTAACAAGAAAGATTAATAGCGGGCCCAGAAGAAACATCACAAAGGGATTGCGGTACAAACGATATTCCAGGCGCCGCCAAAAGGAAAGTCCGCGGTACTCATCGACCGTCATCATCCAGACATCTCCTTCCCCCCGTTTGTCCAGATTTCCCGAGGTCGCATGGTGCGCCATATGATTGCTTCGCCAGTAATAAAACGGCGTGAAGGTCAAAACGCCCGTGATAAATCCCCAGATTTCATTGGCCCTTTTGTTTCTGAAAAAAGAACCGTGGGTGCAGTCATGAAAAATAATAAAAATTCTGATTACCAACCCTCCCCCCAGCAGAATGAACGGCAGGGCCAGCCAGTATGAATATTGCATAACCCAATATGCCGCGGCCCAGGTCAAGGCATAGGGGATAAAAGTATTGGCCAGTTGCCAGATACTTCGCCCGGCGTTCGGATGCTGGTACGCCGACAACTCTTTTCGCAATTTAGCGACATTCTCTCTGTCCCAGATTTCAGGGTAAGCACCCTTCTCCATATAAACTCCTTGGTGGCATTTTTATGTCAGCCGAATTTTGTGACCCGGTTTTAATGCGAATTTTATCTAACCGGGCGAAACTTATTAGAGGGGCTCTTAACAATCGTGTGACATGAAAAGAGACATATGTCCGAAAGCAGGCCGCGGAAATTAGAACGCATTTATTTAATAATTAAAACCGATTCCTTAAAAAAAAAGTTCCGCTCGATCCGAAGGGTAAATTTGAGATTCAACCGCCAAAACTCCGGTGGTGCAGAAAATTTATTAAATTACCCAACTTGGCCGCCTTCGACCTAAGAATATCGGCGGGAACGAGTTATCATGATATTTCACCCGCCCCGCAAAATAATTCGAACAATTATATTGGCCCGGTTGTTAGAATTATGTTGACATAATAAATTATGACGACATATTGGAGTAACAAATGGATCTCCTTCATTAGTTTTCTCAAGGTGTTAATCGGTAAATCGATCTCTTGTCGAAATCTTAATCTGGAGACAAAAGCGCAATAGTGCGCAAGTAACTGTTTATCTTATCTGGCGAGTCAACCTTGAGAAAAGGATCGTAAAGAAGATGAACAAATTTCGGAGAGTAGAATGAATATCTACGTAGGAAACCTTTCCAGCGACACCGGCGAAGAAGATCTTCGTCAGACCTTTGAAACCTTCGGGCAGGTCTCAACCGTTAACATTATCAAGGATAAGTTCAGCGGCGAACCGAGAGGCTTCGGCTTTGTCGAGATGGCTTCCAAGGAAGAAGCCCTGGCCGCGATTTCCGGCTTGAACGGCAAAGAACTGAACGGCAAACCGTTGAGCGTTAACGAAGCTCGTCCGCGCACCGAAGGTGGCGGCGGTCGTAGCGGCGGCGGCGGCGGACGCGGTGGTTTTGGCGGCGGTGGTAGTCGTGGTGGTTTCGGCGGCGGCCGCAGTGGCGGCGGCGGAAATCGTCGCTTCTAATCAGCCTTGAATTATCAGCCTTAATCAAATAGATAGGCAAGATAAGCGGGGGATTGGAGTCATCCAATCCCCCTATTTTTTTGAATGCGCGTGCCCCCCCCTTTCCCATCCAAAAAATTCGATATTGCAATCCAGAACAAATGCCAATAAATTATCAAATCGGGGACATATAATAGCGCATAATTTTACACGGAGGTGAATATGCTGTTCGGCCGCATTCTTATTTCCATTTCGGCAATTTGCCTATCGATTATTTCATTGGGCTATTCGCAAGGTCTGGTCACACAGCCTTTTCCGGAAAACGGCCCGTTATTCTCGCTTCATGTCCAGCACGGAAATTTTGTAAAATCCCAAAGATATGATTTCCCGAGCGGCGCTTTCGAATTTTCCGCGCTCCTGCCGATTGCCGACCAGTGGATCGCCTATGGTTATCTTCCAATCGGAGTTACTACCTCTGAGTATGTAAATGGCACCGTCTTTGGAAACATCACCGTCGGATTCGGCACCGGTTTGAGAATCGGAGACAAAGGGATGATCGTTGGTTCGCTCCTGGCGACTCTCAAAACCATGCCGGGTCTGGAAGGTGACTGCCGCTGTACCTCTAAGTACTGGGCTATGTACGCCGGATGGTATTCCGATTTCTATCACGGGGAACGATTTTCCCGCAACTACTGGAGCCTCGGCGCGAATCTTCAATTCCGATATCAGGCTTCGCCGGCGGTTACTTTGTACACCGAGGTCTGGCCGTACTGGTTTATACCCGACGGCCCCTGGGGCCACAGCGATTTATGGATGCAAAACGGCTTTGGCCTGAATGCCGGTTTCAAACAGGTCCGGGGCATCGCCGAATATGTAACATCATACTGGATTTCCGGCAATGAACCGCGCCCTGCCATAAAGTATCAGGACGCCGTAGGCATTGGCCTGCAGGGAATTTTTGATCCCCTCCGACCGACCTTATATTATCAATTCATGCTGAACAAGGAATTTAGGAAAGCAACCAATGGCACCTTCGGCCTCAAACTTGATTTTATATGGCCAAGTAAAAACGACTGATTACTCCGTACCGCTTATATGACTCAAATTGCCGAATTGAAAAAGAGAAAACATAGACGAGAGTTCCAGTGGGTCTGGTTTCGAAGCCCCGGCAACGGCCGGGGATGAGAAACCCGACATTTCCGGCGACAAAAAGGGCCGGTTAACACAATATAATAGAGAAAATCGTGCCGGCGAGCACCACCCATAAAATATCAACTTTGAGAATTAAGGCCGTCAGCGCCGCGACTGCAAGCATAATACAAACGGGACTCCAGGCTGCATTCAGTCCAAAGCGTATCGTGACCGCCAGTAACAAACCTACAAAAGAGCACAAGATTCCGTTCAGGGCCTTCACAAAATATGACGACGTTCGCAAGCTATCGAAATAGGGCGTGACGCCTATCACCATCAAAAATGACGGCGTGAATACACCGACCGTCGCAACCATGGCCCCCGATATGCCTTGAACCATATATCCGATGAAGGTGGCTGTAATCACTATGGGGCCGGGCGTGACCTGTCCCAGGGCGATGCCGTCCATAAGGACATTCGGAGGAAGCCAGGAACGCACCTGTACGACCTCATGAAACATCAGGGGAATCGATGCGAATCCCCCGCCGAAAGCAAAGAGGTCGATACGCATCATCAATATTCCCAGAGCAAACAACTTCCGATCGATAAAAAACAAGCCGGAGCTTATGATAATCACCGCCAGAAGAATGAATATTACCGGCCTGAATGTTCCCGTGCGAATTTCTTGAGTGCCGACATTAGGTCTTTCATGCTTATCAATAAGCATAATGAGACCCAAAATGGCCGATGATGCAATAACAATCACCGGATGCACACCGAAGAAAAACGCCAAAGCGGCCAGCGCGGCAAGAATAAAATTGCTCCACCTTTTGAGGGCGGTTCTTCCAAAGGACAAAGTGGCATTGGCGATTATGGCCACAATGAGAACATGCAGGCCGGTGAAGGCGGCCACTACGGCGGGTAACGAGGAGACCCGTGTGTACAGCATCGCCAGTGCCGTCATGAATAAAAATGCCGGAAGTCCAAATCCTATGAAACTGGCCGCCGCCCCGCAAACGCCGCGAGCCTTAAGGCCGACATAGGCCGCCATCTGCATCGCTGTTGCGCCGGGAATGGTCTGACATAATGATATCCCCGCTTGAAATGTCCCGTCATCGAGCCAGTGCTTTCGCTCCACCGCCAGCCGCCGAATATAGGCTACCATGGCCGGCCCGCCGAAGGCGGTACTGCCCAATCGAAGAAAGGAAAGAAATAGGTCGGACAACCTTATTTTATTTATTGTTTCCGATTCCGTCAAAATATGTCTCAAAAGCGAAGGGTCGCTTTCAGCCGGTCGGTGAAAAGCAGTAAATCAAGAGCATCATTTATGGAATTCGTCAAAATCCTCGCCCCCTTTAAGGCCTCAACCGCAACGCCCTCCTTCAGGCAGACCGCGATGCCGACTCCGGCCAATGCCAGCATCCGCCGGTCGTTACTGCCGTTGCCGATGGCCGCTACCTGCTCCGCCCCGAGCTTCTTGATATAATCTTCTTTTTGAATATCCTGATCCGCTCCGGTAAGCAAAATCAGTCGATAGCGCGTGCCGGCCACCTGTTCTTTTACTTTTCCGTGCGTATCCGCCGTCACGATATGAATATCAACCTTATCGGCCAATCTGTCCAATCGCTCCCGCACTCCCGGCACCAGGACGCCGTCGACCGAAAGCGTGCCGCTGTAATCGCAGACCAGATGCTTTATCTTCAGTTGCCCAAACCCGGGAACCTCGATTTCAATCATAAATGACCTTCTTCCCTCAGCATTTTAAGAGAAGAAACAAGCAAGCAATGCTGATTGTCAATAGTAATTGTCGGTCGGAACCCCCATAAGCTGTGTGACAGAAAAAGTGCGGTTCCGCTACCATTTGTCCTACTCTGATACACCTCAAATTCGTAGTCGCACGGCGTGCCGTGGCCCACAGTACCGTCATTCCGGGCTTGACCCGGAATCCAGTCTGTTTTGCTGGATTGTTAAAGTTGCGGTGGGTCTTAGATTTTTCGCCCCCGGCGAAAAAGCGTGACCCACCGTTTTGTTCGATTGCAATTTGAAGTAATTGTCGGTCGGAACCCCCGTGGGCGGTGTGATGCGAAGGGTGCGGTTCCGCTACCATTTGTCTTACTCTGATACACCTCAAATTCGTAGTCGCACGGCGTGCCGTGCCCCACAGTACCGTCATTCCGGGCTTGACCCGGAATCCAGTCTGTTTTGCTGGATTGTTAAAGTTGCGGTGGGTCTTAGATTTTTCGCGGGAGCGAAAAAGCGTGACCCGCCGCCTTGCCCGATTGTCTCCATGCCTCTTTTATAACCGTGACCGGCAGACGTCCCCGTCTGCCGCAAAAAGTCCCGTGGTTCCGATTCTGGCATTCCGTCGGCGGCAGAACTTCGAGAGAAAGGTAGAATACAACTGGCTGGGAGACAGGGGATTGGAAATTGCCAAGGAGAGCGAACCCAAATAGCAATTCTTGAAGCTGATGAACGGCAACGGGATATGAGAAGTTGGGTTCCTTTTTAGAAAATATTTCCTCCAGAGAAGGGTGCGAATTTTCACGGTAACAGACTGTAATAAAGCAAGTTGGGGAAAATGGCGGCAATTTCGAAAATTCGGGTTCGCTTTGGTTATCAAGGGGGCGATCATAAGGCCCCTTCTAAAATTTTGATAACGGCCTGTTCGAGGAGTCTTCTTTCAATTTTGACGGGGTGCAACTTGCACGCAATGGTTTTGGGGCCGGTCGATTTTTGGGCGTTGCGCCGGTTGGCGAGAAGTTGACGTTCGGTACAAGGCATAGATATTGTTCTCCTTTCTATCAAAGGAGCCGCATGCACCAAACAACATCAAATTGGTAGGAAAAATGTACGTCAGGAGTAGGGGCAAACGCCCACCCCAAGGGGATGGGTTACCGAGTTTTTCTTGCAGGGCAGGATCCCGTGGAGCGGCGGGGCCGGGATGCGAGCGATCTTGCCATTTAAAATTGCGTCGGCAAGAGAGTCAGGCCCGAAGACGCTCCTGACCTATATTTGGCTATGAAGGTCCCGATTAGCTCGTCACTCGAATGGTCTAGATCCCTTTTCAATCTTTCGACCAATTGACTAAGTCATCCATTTTGACATATTTGATGTAAAGCAAAGGATTTTCTCATGGAAATTCATGGAGTTTTGGGGAAGGACACCCTTGATCTTGAGGATCATAGAATCATCTGGATTTTCAATGACAGTCCCAAACCCTTTGCTCCCTGAACCCAAAAGAGCCCGGAAAAATATGGATGGAAAGGAGAATCATATGTCAACCTTACTAATCGTACTCTTGGTGGTGCTTTTGTTAGGTGGCGGTGGCTGGGGCTACTCCCGTTGGCGCCGCTAGCGCCTGCGGGCGAGGACGGCTATGTGATACATCATACTATATATTCCGGACATTCCGGGTAAAAAGTATCTTTCATGGATAGGAGGGTCGTTATGCTTTCGGCAAAGCGATTTAAATCGATCACATTATTGTTCATTTTATCATTTGGCGGGGTATTTTCAGCCGATATTTATGGCGGAAATCTTTTGAATTCCGATGTTCAGACAGTTGCCTATTCTGAACATCATCGCAGCGGCGCGCGGCCGCTTGATCAAATTTCTTATCCTCTAAACACCCTCGGAAACGCACCTTTGGGTCTATCTCAATCGCAGGGGCCAAGCATGACGGAGTCGCTGTCGATGCTTCATCCGGCGCTCGGCAGAAACGGCCGGGGGATGCTCTTTCAGGGAT
>CALMKK010000050.1 GCA_937867135.1 uncultured candidate division Zixibacteria bacterium | reverse complement strand
GCCGCATCGCTCCGCTATTTCAAATAATTTTCCGGTGCGCGGGTCGATATTATGGAGGAGGTGCCCGAATCCCGGTATCCGCTTCTTTTTCATTTGAAATTCATCAACTAATCTCTCGGCAAGCCTTTCAATATCCCCTTCTTTGCCGCCCCACTCTTGCAGAATCCTGGCCGCTTGTTCCACGGCCCCGCCGTGGCTGTCGCCTATCGCCAGAACTCCGCCCGCGACAGCGGCATTAAGAGAATTCCCGGAGGCGATTATATTTCTGGCACTCAGAACCGACGGTGCGGAACAACCATGATCAATTGAGGAAACCAATATGGCCCGCATCATTTCCGCCTCGCCTTTGGTGGGGAGTTCCCCCTTCAAAACGAGAAAAACGGCCTCGGCATAGGAGAGTTTTTCCATTATATCAATGATATCATATCCCCGAATCCGAATTCGCCCAGGGGCAACTTCGGTTATTGCCGATTTCCAGTCGTTTTCCGGCATTTGGGGATATCCTTATTTGACCCCGGAGGAGTCGGCGGAAGTCTTGGACGAATCAAAACGGATTTCTTTGATATCGATTCCCTCAAACGATTTTTTGGCAAATCGCAACCACCCCTCCTGGAATTTATTCATATCGACGCCGAAAAGTTCTTTGATCGATTTATCGAAAGTGGCTGTTGACTGCCAGAGCATTTTGAGCCGATTAATGCCGAAATTGTAGGTAATAAATGCCACCAGCGAGGCCGCCTCCCAATTGCGTTGAAGACTATCGGCGCGGCTGTAACTTTCGTTATTAACAAGCGAATCGAGCGGAATAAATTGCTTGGTTTCAACCATTGAATATGTGAGATGATGATAATCATTTCCGGAGTAGTCAAGGAGGGTCGCAAGACCGTCATACAACACTCTGAAATCGGTCATCCTGATATTCATTTTATCGATTAAATAACAGGCCAATTCAAATCCAAACGGAGTTCGGCGATCCCAATGGATTTGATTTCCTTCAAAATAAGGCAAAGTCCGGCCGGTTAATTTTTTTCCGTCCTCGGGATCGTTATGAATATAGAAATTAATGGTATCCTTAGGGATTTCAATGGCCAAAAAATCACAATCCTCCGTCAGGAAACGCTCATAAGCATCCGAAAATTCGTCGATCTTGCGGCCCCAATAGGAGCCGGCCGGATAGTGAAAAATAAAATGCTTATAGCTGTATTGCTCCCACCCGGGATATTCCGGAGGCGGCGCTGCCTTTTTTTTGGCACAACCGGAAAATATGACGGCCGCAATTATGAAGATTGATATAGCAATTATAAATATTTTCCCAAATTTCATAAATCCCTTCAAATCCAAATCTAAATGAATTAATGCCAATTTTTCAAAATATATCACGACCGGGCGTAATTGTCAAATATATCAAAAGCAAAAGGGCGGCCGCGATGACGACCGCCCTTTAATGTATATAAAAAAGAAGGTTTTTCTAAATCGGCAACCGGGTATAGCGGAGGGCCTTGGTCGGGCAAAAATGGGCGCAAGCCGGATCGCCTTTGCAGAGGTCACATTTGACAATTTCATCATGGATATCATCAATCAAGGCGCAGCCGAAGGGGCAGGCCGCCACACAGGCCCGGCATTTGACACAACGCCCCAGGTTCAATTCAATCGCACCGGTTTCTTCGTTTCGTTTGAGGGCGTCAAAGAAACAGGATTTGACACAGGCGGCGTCATTACATTGCAGGCAGGTCACCGGGACATATTTATCTTTGGCATGTGACAAGGGGTAAATGCGGCTTTTGCCCGGTTTGAGATTTTTGGAATGGCTGAAGGCGCAGGCCAATTCGCAAGTCCGGCAACCGGTGCAAAGGGACGGGTCAACGACAAAACGATAATTCATTTCGCCACCTCCGCCGCCATGACGACCAATCTCCCCATAGTTTTGGCCGTATCCAGACGCTTGCAATCATCGCATGTCTCAAAATAACTCATCGGCAAATCTCGATTTTTACTCAGATACTCCGCAAAGTCCCGGGTAATCGTCTTCTTACCGCATGTTTTGCAGGTTAACAATTCAAATTCCCGGCCCCAAATGCTCCGCCTTCCATCGCTGTCTTTCCATTCTATGAAATTGGTGGGGCAAATATGGGCGCAACTCAAACAGCCGATACAATCGATAGGCGGTTGATTGAGCGGTCCGGCGATGACTTTTTCGTGACCGCGTTCCACCGCCGAGATCGCGTGGCATCCCAGCGCATCGCAAATGCGGGTACAGGCATAACACATTATGCAATTGTCGCCGTCGGGAATAATTTCATACGGAGTCGAGGTTATCCCGTGTTCTTCGGCCAGCTTCTGAATCACGGAGGAATTGGGGTTGCGGGCCAGATACAATTCCAGGATGGTGCGGCGTAATTCCAAAACCTGCGGCGTATGTGTGCTCACCATCAGTTCCGGCTCGACCGGATAAAGGCAGGATGTGACATGCTTCTTCCAGCCGTTCCAGTCCTTTTTGGTTATCTCGACCATACAAAGGCGGCAGGCTCCGCACGGTTCGATGGCGTCATGATTGCAGAGAGTCGGGATATTGATCCCTTCCCGGCGGATAGCAGTCAGCACCATTTCATCCTCCTTGGCCTGAACCGCTTTTCCGTTTATATATATCGTTACCATCTTGTCCCCGCTCATTTAATTTCAATCGCGTCAAAATTGCAGGTTGCATAACAGGAACCGCAGCGATCGCAGATGAATTGATTTATAAAATGCTTCTTCTTCCGCTCCCCGGTGATCGCCCCGACCGGGCAGGCCTTGATACAGGCCAAACATCCCGTGCAATCGTCGGTGATCTCATATCTAATCAAAGAGCGGCATACTCCGGCCGGGCATTTTTTGTCGCGGATATGGGCCTCATATTCATCGCGAAAATACTGAAGAGTGCTCAAAAACGGATTAGGCCCGGACTGTCCCAACCCGCACAGAGAACCGATCTGTATATTGCGCGATAGCTGCTCCATCAATTCCAGATCCCCTTCCTCGCCCTTGCCTTCGGTTATCTTCACGCATAACTTGTGCAATTGATAAAGCCCTTCGCGGCAGGGGACACATTTGCCGCACGATTCGTATACCAAAAAGCCCAGAAAGTATTTGGCCACATCGACCATACAGGTACGGTCATCCATGATTATCATTCCGCCCGAACCCATCATCGAACCGGCTTCGGTCAGGGAATCGAAATCGACCGGCAAATCGAGCTTGGCTTCCGGCAGACAGCCGCCCGACGGACCGCCGGTCTGGACGGCCTTAAATTTTCTATCATCGGGGATACCGCCGCCGATATCGAATATGATTTCGCGCAGGGTCATCCCCATGGGGA
>CALMKK010000049.1 GCA_937867135.1 uncultured candidate division Zixibacteria bacterium | reverse complement strand
AAACGCCGGGCTGGATTTAAAATATGGCATCTCCAGTAATCTGGTCCTTAATGCCACTTTCAATCCCGATTTCGGTCAGGTGGAGCTTGATCAGCCGGTGTTGAATCTCTCAACCTATGAGACTTTTTTCGCGGAAAAACGGCCCTTCTTTCTTGAAGGAGCCGACCTGTTCCAGACCGATTTCAATCTCTTCTATTCGCGGCGCATCGGCCGCGCCCCACAGGGTGCCCTGACCGATCCAGAATATATTTATACAATAAGCGCACCTCGGGCAACTTCCATCCTTGGTGCGGCCAAATTGACCGGCAAACTTTTCGACCGAACCACGATTGCACTATTGACCACCGTCACTCAACGTGAGTACGAAAAATATGCCGCCCAGACAAATGTGAGACTTGATTCCGTCTGGTCGGGCGACACTCTGCATACGACCGTCATATCAGCCGACACGGTTACCCGGCGGGGAGTGGTCGAACCGGCGGCCAACTATTCGGTTCTGCGAGTCAAACAGGAGTTATTTAAAAACTCGAGTGTCGGCGCCATCGTATCGGTTGCCGACCAGAACAGTTTCCGCCCGGCGACAACCGGCGGCATTAACTGGCGTTTTATAACCAATGATAATAAGTGGGGCGCCTATGGTCAGGCGATTTTCAGCCGCGTCAATAATTTTAAGACCGGATACGGCTTTAACCTGATTTTTGAGAAGCGAAGCGGCAGACATGTCCTTGGCTCAATAGGCCTGACTGTCAAGAGCCGCGATCTTCAGATTAATCGTCTCGGATATACCAGCCGCGCCGATATCATAAGCCATAATGCCTGGCTTCAATATTACACCATAAAACCGTGGTGGATTTTAAAAGAATCATACAACAATCTGAATTTCTACCCGTCGTGGAATTTCGACGGCACCAATATCGGTTTGGGCGGCAATTTTAATACTACCATTGTCTTTACGAACTATTGGTCTCTGGGCGGCGGTGTCGAAATTCAGGGTGAAAAATACAACGATCTTGAAACGCGGGGCAACGGACTCTGGGTCTGGCCGGTTCGTCCCACTTTAAGCTGGTGGTTCAGTCTCAATACCGATTACCGGAAAAAACTCGGTCTCAATTGGAATCCGGGCGGCGGCTCCGACCGCGGCGGACACTGGTGGGCCAATTATTTCGGTTTTACTCTCCGCCCCCGAAGTAATATGGAATTCTCGGCCGGGATGAATTATAAGCGCTATCGCGATATTTTGCGCTGGGTTCAAAATGATGGGGATACCTCGGTCTTTGCCAATCTCAATAACGATGAAATTTATCTGGAGGCCTCAGCCGGTATGGTTTTGAACCGCAACCTTTCCATTCAACTCTCGGCCCAGGGTCTGGCCTCCGGACTTGATTACAGTCATTATCGATATTATCTGGGCGGCGGGGAATATTCCGGCCCCGTCAACAGTTTCAATTCCGATTATAATTATTCCGAGATGAATTCCACATTGTTGCTTCGCTGGGAGTACCGTCCGGGAAGCACTCTCTACCTGGTCTGGACCCGTTCGCGGCCCGACTATGATCCAACCGTGGATAATCTGGAAATCTCGCGCGATATCAAGCGCCTCTTTTCCGGCAACACCCGCAACCTGTTTCT
>CALMKK010000048.1 GCA_937867135.1 uncultured candidate division Zixibacteria bacterium | reverse complement strand
CCTGCAATCGTGGCAAGGGCAGAGGTTCGCGATGGAAAATTTGAGTGGGCCAATATAGAATTATATGGCAAGAAGATTGACAAAGCGGCCATACTCGTTCCGGTTGAGATAAAAGGTTCCAGTCTCAAATTTTTCGCTCAATTGGATACCGGCAGCGATGGCACCATATTTTATGGCAAAATTCTGGAAAAATTCGGTTTGAAATTTGACTCCTCCGGCAAAGACAGTATTGATTTCAATTGGGGATTAATTGATACCGCCAACAATCCTGTCTGGGCAACAATTGACCTGGACTGGACCAGCGATGACTCGGTGGATATATTATCCGAGAGAGCAATCGATAGAGTTATCGGTTCAATTGGAATAGATCAAATCAACGGGAAAATATTGATATTGAATCTTCCTTCGCAGGAGTACTCTCTTTTAAGCGATTTGTCTCAGTTAAAAACGGATTGGGCCGGAAAAATTAAATTGCTTGACGCCCGGCAGGATAGAAGCGGACGGCTCTACGTTGATGTCATCATAAAAAATGATACCCTGAAAAATGTTCTTTTCGATACGGGGTCCTCGTCCTCCACTCTTACTCTCCCGAAAGAATTATGGCAACGGGCGACAGGGTTACAAGGGATAGAGCCCTCGGTTCAAAAAGATTCGATAACGAGCTGGGGGGTCACATTGCATCAATTCCGATCTCCCGCCAAGGGCGATCTGGAATTTGGTGCAATAACGGTAAAAGCGCCGATAATAGATTTCATAGAATGGCAGGATCCTTCGCTGAAAGATTTCAAAATTATGGGACTGGTCCCCTTTTGCGATAAATATATAGTGGTGCTCGACTGCAAAAACTCCAAATTTGGCTTGGTAGAAAGCAAGTGATTACAGTCGTATATTATATCTGAGGACTTGGAAGGTGACTGATTCTTTTTATTATTATATTTTGGACCCGGGAATACGGCGAGAAAAAGTGAAAATATATTAAAATAGATTCAATGTCCATATAACGGGCGGGAATGAAGCATGATCAAAATCAGGCAGATCAGGGAAGAGGATGCGGAGAATTTCCTGGCCATGCTCAAGATGCTTGATAATGAGACAACCTTCATGATGTATGAGCCGGGGGAAAGAAGCACCACGGTCGAAGAACAACGGGTGCGGATCCGCGAGATATTAACCAAAGATTATCAGGCGATATTCGTGGCCGAAGATGACGATTGGATTGTCGGATATCTGGCGGCCCGGGGCGGCGAACTGCGCCGTATCCGGCACCGGGCCTATATCGTGGTCGGAATAATCAAGGAATTCCAGGGACGGGGGGTAGGTAAAAAACTCTTTGAGGAGATGGAAAAATGGGCCTGGGCGAAAAATATGCACCGTCTGGAGCTGACGGTCATGGTCGGTAACGAGCGCGGTATCCGGCTGTATCAAAAAATGGGATTCGAATTCGAAGGGGTCAGAAAAGATTCGATGCTGGTCGACGGGGAGTATGCCGACGAGTACAATATGTTCAAGATGCTGGACTGAATAAATATAGCTGGAGTGAATTTGTCATGCGGAAAATTATTAGTTGGGGCGGATTTATTGTACTGCTTCTTTCCATAATTCTGGCCGTTTCCTGCGGTACGACGCCACGCGACGTAAAAAGCAAATTGGCCGAATGGCGAAAAGGAGTCTGGATTTCCGGCGACGGCACTTATACAATTTATACTGATCATCATTATTTTGTAGTTTCCTACGAAGGGGACAGCACGGCGCCCAACCTTTATTGCGGGGCATCACAGATTGCCTTTAATAATAAGGGTACGGCTCGGAAGCAGGTTATCCGGCTCCGCCAAAATCCCGGCGCCAGCATGTATTCCTTCAAGGAATTGGCCCGACAATCCGACACCTCCGAAACGCCTTTGTTTTATGACAGTTCCTTATTCAAACCGGGAACTTGCAATATCAAGGATGGCATTATCTATGATGCCGTTACCGAGGTGACCGCAGAATATATACTTTTATCCACCTGCAACGGTGATAGAGAAAAGATATATTCCACTGGCATCTCGGTATATCTTCCGGCAAGTGGAGGCGAATTTTATTCATATCGGATAGAGAAATTCTAATAGCCGGGGATTGAAGAGAAAGAAGCGATGAAACGGGCCGAGTACTATATGATGTCGATGCCGGCCTATGCGAAATAATAATTCTGTTTGTCGTATTGATGAATATGTCGGCGGAGATATTATCGTCTCCATGATGGCCGCCTTTGTAGGTATCACTGATTGCGGTTGTTTTTAGGGGTCACGATGTTGAAGGCGGACAGGAAGGTCCGCGCAATGGTTGAGACGGAAATATCGGCGAAGCCGAATAAGGGTCAGATTTAGGCGACCGTCTATCATTCCATAATCACGATCGCAAGGGGGGTGGCATTCGGTTATGATTGATGATTCCGATTTAAATTTCCCCGCGCCAGCGAGGCGAAAATCCCGAGAAAACAAAGCCCCACAAAAATGCCGAAAGAGACCCGCAAACTGGTAATGAAGCCGCCGGCGCTGGCCGGAGTTATTTCCGCCTTTCCGATCATGACCGACATCGCCATCATCACGATCCCCATCGAGAACATCATCCCGGTTTGACGCATCGTGCTTAAGGTCGCGCTGGCGACGCCGTAAACCTGGCGATCGACCGAACTCATGACGGCGTTGGTGTTGGGCGACGAGAAAAGACCGAATCCGAAGCCGAGTACGATCAGACAGGCGATGATATATATCAAGCCGGTCGTGCTTCCCAAAAATATCATCATACCCAATCCGATCATGCTGAAGGCCATGCCGACCGAAGCGATAATGCGGGGCTCGACTTTATCCGACATCCGGCCACTCAATGGCGAAAAAACGGCCATCATAATCGGTTGCGCCATCAGCACCAGCCCGGCCGTTTCCGGCGGGAATCCTTTGACGTTTTGAAGGTAAAGGCTCAGAAGAAAGCCGACCGCAAAAGTGGCGGCATAATTAATCAAGGCCGCCAGATTGGAAAAGGCGAAAGGAATATTGCGCCGGAACAGGTCGATATTAAAGACCGGATGCACCGTCCTCTGCTCGAAATATATGAATAGAGAAATGGTCAGAATTCCGATTATTAAAGAGAACCAGGCCGATACCGACGGCAGTGTGGAAAAACCGTACATAGTGGCGAATAGCGCAAAACCCAAAATTGCCGAGCCGATCAGATCAAATTTCTCGCCGTGCGCCTCCGCCCATTCCCCTTTGAGCATAAGGAAAGTCATCAGGAGCAGAGTCAGGGCCAGGGGGATATTCAGCCAGAATATAAATCGCCAGCCGAGAGCCTGCGTGATAAGGCCGCCCAAAAACGGCCCGGCTGAAAGGCCGATATAAGTGGCGGCGGTGGCGATTCCCAGAGCATGCCCGCGCCGGCTCGGTTCCACGACCGAGACCAGAATCGGAATCACCGACGAGAATATCATCGCCGCGGCAAGTCCCTGCAAAACCCGGCAGGCGATAATCATCGTCCCAGAAACGGAATTGGCAATCAAGAGCGAGGAAATGAGAAGTACAAAAAGCCCCCAGATATAAATTTTCTTGCGGCCATGGATATCACCCAAACGGCCAAACGGAATCAAGAATGCCGCCGCCGAAAGAAGATAAGTGGTATTAATCCAGCCCAAAAGGACCGGCCCCATCGAAAAATCATCTCCGATTGACGGCAGAGCTACATTGACCGATGAGGACATGAACGGCCCGATAAAAGAACTGACGGTGGCCACAATGGTGGCGGCTCTTGCGGAAGCGCGATGGGTATCGGTTATCATTAAATCAGCATAATCATTAATATTTCAATCCAAGTTCGCCAAGAAATTATCTTTTGGCAATAAGCAAAGGGCAAAAATATGATATTCAGGCGAAATATTTGCTATTATATTGTATTAATTGGCAACAGGTTGCGGGCCAAAATGGATTTTTCACATAGAAAATTCAAAAAAATCGCTTGACTTTTTTTCAATTTTGGCGATATCTTTATGATATCACAATGATATCACAGGAGGTATCGATGTTTAAAGAGCGAATTCGAAATCTGGTTAATGGCTGGGCCGCCTTTTTTATCCTGTTCGTGGCGCTTCTGGCCGATATTTACTGGCTGATTGTTTCTCCCGAAGACGGCAAAATCGGTCCGGGGATCATATTGCTTCTGCTAATTTTTCTTTTGCGCGGCCTGTTTATGGTCAATCCCAATGAGGGGCGGGTATTGCAGTTGTTCGGTAAATATGTCGGTACCACCCGTACGGCCGGGTTACGCTGGGGGAACCCGCTTTACACCAATAAGAAAATTTCACTGCGCGTCCGAAATTTTGAAACGAACCGTATGAAAGTAAACGATATCGACGGCAACCCGATTGAAATCGCGGCAATCGTGGTCTGGAAAGTGGTCGATACGGCCGAAGCCAGTTTCCAGGTCGACAATTATGAAGTGTTCGTAAAAATTCAAAGCGAGTCGGCCGTAAGGAATCTGGCGACTCAGCATCCGTACGATTCGCACAATGACAGCAGAGTGTCGCTTCGCGGTCACACTGCCCCGATCTCAGAGCAGATGCGGACCGAAATACAGGAACGTCTGGAAAAGGCCGGAGTCGAAGTTATCGAAGCGCGTATAAGTCATCTGGCCTACGCCCCGGAGATTGCCGAAGCGATGTTGCGCCGTCAGCAGGCGGGCGCCATAATCGCGGCGCGGCAGTTGATTGTCGAGGGAGCGGTCGGGATGGTGGAAATGGCGCTGGCGATGCTGGCCGAGAAGAATATCATCGAGTTGGATCAAGAACGGAAAGCGGCGATGGTTTCCAACTTATTGGTGGTATTATGCGGCGAAACGGCCAGCCAGCCGGTGATCAACACGGGAACCTTGTATCAGTGATAAATCGTGGCGGAACGAAAATCATTTTTGGTCAGGATAGACGGGGAGACTCTGAATCTCCTTCAGAAGTGGGCCGATGAGGAACTTCGCAGCCTCAACGGACAGATTGAGTATATATTAAGAGACGCCCTGCGTAAAAGCGGACGGGCTCATCGGCCCCAAGGTGAAAATGATAAAGCGGGAGATTGAATGCCGGGAAAATCTTCATTGACCTGCATCACCGCGCTAACGGACATGGCACTGGTTCGGGAAAGGCACTATTCGACGAGGGGGGCCTTTCCCGAATTTTTGTACCACGGCGCGGTTGTCAATTTGCTGGCGGGGGAACTATATCAATCTTTTGTCGAATATCAATTTATCTTACAGGATAGCGGCGATAATTCCTTCAAGGTGCTGGGGAATTGTTTTCCGGTTGCATGGCACCGACCGATCGCGGATCTCCCCGACGGCGGCCTGGAGGCGATGCTTCAACTTGCCGTTCAACAAAAAAAGGATGGAGTCTGGCCCAATCTCCTTTGCGCCTTTCAAATTATAGTACCGAAAGAATTGCAGGGGAGCGGCCTCAGTTATGAAGCGGTCAGGGCGATGCTTCGAATCGCCCGCGAGCACAATCTGGAAGGGTTGATCGCCCCGGTCCGGCCGAACCGTAAGGCGTTATATCCGAATATGCCGATGGAAAAGTATATGCACTGGAAAAGGGACGACGGCCATCCGTTCGATGATTGGATCCGGGTGCATATTCGCCTCGGAGCGGAATTAATAAAAGTCTGCCCCCGCTCTTTCATCGTCGAAGGGACCGTTTCCGAATGGGAAAACTGGACGGGGCTTTCTTTTCAGGAAAGCCGGGAATACCCGGTCCCGGACGCCCTGGTGCCGGTGGCCATAGATCTGAAATCAAATCGCGGAACATATATTGAGCCGAATGTCTGGATGCACCATAAAATTGTGCTATAATATTTATTGGGATTATGCTAAAAAAGAATAAACAAAAGGTCTTTCTTGTGCATTGGAAAGCGGAAGAAGCCGCAGAGAAAATAGTTATTCTTAAGAAGGCCGGCTATAATGCCAATTATAAAGCGCTTACGCCGGACGTCTTGAAATCGATGAAGATCAAGCCGCCCGATGCTGTCGTGATTGACCTTTCGAGAATGCCGTCACAGGGCCGTGAGATAGCGGTAAATTTGAGGCAATCCCGAGCGACTCGTCATATTCCGATTGTCTTTGTCGAAGGGGCCGCCGAGAAGCTGGGGAGGATAAAGTCTCTTTTGCTGGATGCGGATTATACGACCTGGGGAGATATTAAGAAGTCGCTGGATAAAGCGATTTCCCATCCTCCGGCTAATCCGGTGGCGATGAAAACCGTTTTTGACGCTTATATCGGAACACCGGTGTTGAAAAAACTGGGCATTAAAGAGAATATGCGTGTTGTTTTGATCGATCCGCCCGCCAATTATAAAATAATCCTGGGAAAACTTCCATCCGGATCAACTGCAAGTATAAGATTGCAGAAGCAGAATGATTTTATCATATGGTTTGTTAAATTGTCAGAGGCTCTTAACCGAATAGGTCCATATTCAAAGGCCCTGCGGAAAACCGGGCGGCTGTGGATCGCCTGGCCTAAAAAATCATCCGGCATAGCTTCGGATTTGTCTCAAGTGCAAGTCCGCCAGGCCGGAATGGCAACGGGATTGGTCGATTACAAAATCTGTGCCATTGACGACACCTGGTCGGCGCTATTGTTTACGTGGCGCAAAGATAAATAATGAAAGTAAGGTCCGGCGGTGCAGCCAAGAATTAATTGTCCTTATCTTAAAATTACTCTGCTGGCGCTGGCTTTTTCGATTCTGCTAAGCACCGTACTGGTGGTCGCCGATCATTTCGCATCGTCTAAAGGAGTCCGCCTGGTTCCCATGGCGTCTTATATTCCGGGAATTGCCTTATATTTATTTTTCAAACTGGTAATAATAAATCCGAGTTCCATCCCCGAACAACATCTTATCTATGCATCGCTCTATATATCATATTTTATGCTAGCATGGCTATTACTTTTCATAATTCATAAGGTCAGTAAACACTCATTCAAGCAGTAGCTGCGATGCAGATAAAGCGCCGGCAGTCAATTTCCCTGAAAAGAAAAATATTATCGAACCTGCAATTCGATCCGGTCAATGATATTGTTGTTTTTATCAATGACCTTTACATACATCATATTATCGACTATCTGCACCATGCAGAACTCGTAGGTTTTGAGAAAAAGCTGGCTACAAGGATGGGTGCGGGCCTGATCCCGGAGCGGGGCGCCGCCGCCGCCCGTGACTATATAATATATCCCGCCGCAAAAGGACTTTTCATAGTCGTGATCGTGACCGGTGAAAACAATTCCGATTTTATCGTACTGCTGAAAAAGGGGAACGAGAATAGTGCGCAAACCCATTTCATCTTCCGTGTGCGGCCCGGTGCTGTACGGCGGGTGATGAAAAACGGGAATTATGAATTTAATGGAATCGGGAACATTGGCCAGGTCATTTTCGAGCCATCGATATTGTTCCGAGCCCGGTGCGATGGCAACACAGGTATTGAGAATAATCCAGTGAATATGATTTCTGTTTATCGAGTACCATTGCTCATTATGGGGCAGTTCGAAATTGGCAAAGAAGAGCGGCGATTGATGCTCATGGTTTCCGAGCGCCGGGAAATATTCGGTTATGGCGCGAAGAGGGCCGATAATGGCGTTGAGAGTGTCCCAGTCGCTCTGAATGTTGCCGTCGTTGACCAGATCCCCGACATGAAAAACGGATAACGGCTTGAGATTCATTATCAGATTCACCAATCGACGATGTTCATTATGGCCGGTGCGGGTGTCGCCGTAAACGACTATCGGCGGCATCATCTGAATAGAAACATGTTGCGTATCGGCATCAAGACTGTCGGATACGATCAGCAAGAAACCGCCGTCGCGGGTGCCGGCATCCGGGACGCCGAATAAACTATCATGATCAGCCGTCAGCCACGATGGATATGCCGCAAATTGTATCAAAATTCCTGGGCCGTCGCCATCGCTGAAAGTAGCTTTATATGTGAAAGGGATCTCCGCGGCCGCTTCGACTTTTCGGGGTGACGTTATTATCGGCGGTCGATTCTGATGCTCGGAAGTGAGGGACAGGCGGATACTGTCGGGCTTGAGATGAGGGGGGACCGACGATGTGACGGTTTCATCGGCGATTGAATCGGCCGATTGATTCGGGGTCGGAGCCTGGGTCGCCTTCTGCGGCGACGAAGAACAGGATGAGTAGGCGGCAACAAGGAACAAAAGGCTGGCAAGCATGACGAGTAACATCCTGTCCGGCAAGTTCTTAAGTCTCTCATTGACAGTCTTGGTGAAAATTCTATAAATCTGCCGCATATCTTAATCTATCGGCAAAGTCCATTTTTGTCAAGCGAACCGTTATATCGAAAAAATGGCTCAAAACCGGCATTTTTCATTTGGAAATTTTGAAAATCTGCTTATAATATCGCACCCCAGATTTCCCGCTGGTCGGGAACATTCGTCAGATTACTCCATTATATCTGCGTGTCGGGTTAAGTTTGTGAATTCTGTCTTTATTTATAGGACGGAAAAGTTTGATTTTATATCGGCCATGGTAATGGCAGGAGCAGTTAGTTGGATCAGGCAACCATACATAAAATTAGAAATATCGGAATTGTGGCCCATATCGATGCCGGCAAAACCACCACTACCGAGCGGATACTCTTTTTCACCGGCGTGATTCATAAAATGGGTGAGGTGCACGACGGTCAGGCGGTGATGGATTTCATGAAACAGGAGCAGGAGCGCGGTATCACGATATCCTCGGCGGCCATAACCACCCGCTGGCGGGAACATCAGATTAATATTATCGATACCCCCGGCCATATCGATTTCACTCTGGAAGTGGAACGATCCCTGCGCGTTCTGGACGGTATTGTCATGCTTTTCTGCGCGGTCGGAGGGGTGGAACCGCAAAGCGAGACGGTCTGGCATCAGGCCGATCGGTACAAGGTCCCGAGAATCGCCTTTATAAATAAGATGGATCGTCAGGGAGCCGATTTTTTTCATACCATTGAGATGATGAATAATATTCTCGAGGCCAACGCCGTTGCCTTTCAATTACCGATCGGTCAGGAAGAGAATTTTGAGGGGATTATCGACTTGATGACCATGACGGCCGTCAAATATGTCGGGCTGGACCAAATCCCCAGCGCCATTCCGGACGATTATTTAGCCAAAGCGACCCAGATGCGGGAGAATATGGTGGCCCGGCTGGCCGATTTCGATGATGTTCTGATGGAAAAATATTTGAATGAGCAGAGTATCACAGTTGAAGAAATTCAGCATGCCGCCCGTCATGCCGTCCTGGCCAATTTAATCACCCCGGTTTTCTGCGGGGCGTCATTTAAGAATAAGGGCATCGGGGCGCTATTGGATGCTGTCGTTGATTACCTTCCCTCCCCGATAGATCGCGGTCTTATCGCCGGGACCGACCCCAAAGATCAGGCGGTCGTCCTGTCGCGCAAACCGTCGACCAAATCCCCTTTCTCGGCGCTGGCGTTTAAAATCATCACCGATGCTTATGTCGGCCAGCAGACTTTTATCCGGGTTTATTCCGGGGAATTGAAGGCCGGGAGTTATATATATAATTCATCCAAAGGGGAGCGGGAGCGAATCGGGCGCATCATGCGTATCAGGGCCAATTCCCGCGAGGAATTGACCGAGATCAAAGCCGGCGATATCGGGGCGTTGATCGGGATGAAATATACCACCACCGGCGATACCCTGTGCGATGAGGAACATCCCATTCATCTGGAAAATATTCATTATCCCGATACCGTTCTGGATCTGCGGATCGAACCGGCCACGGTCAAGGATCGCGAGAAACTTTTTATGGCGCTCGGCAAGGTGGCCCTGGAGGATCCGTCGTTTAAGACCCGTTTCGATGATGAAACCGAGGAGACCATTATCTCCGGGATGGGGGAACTGCATCTGGAAATTATCGTCGATCGCCTGAAAAACGACCATCAGGTCGATGTGATTGTGGGCGAACCGGCGGTCGCTTTCCGCGAAACCATCACCCGCGAAGCCAAATCCGAATACAAGTACAAGAAGCAGACCGGCGGCAAGGGGCAATATGCGCATATCGAATTCATGATTTCTCCCAACAACGGCGGCGGAGTGCAGTTTGTCGACCGGGTCAAGGGGGGCAATATCCCCAGAGAATATATTCCGGCGATTGAGAAAGGTTTTCTGCAAACGGTTGAGGAGGGGCTTTTAGCCGGATTTCCGATGACCGGGATCAAATTTGTCCTGCTCGACGGCGGTTATCACGAGGTCGATTCCAGCGATATGGCCTTCCGCATTTGCACCATACAGGCGCTCAAAGAGGCCGCCCCCAAGGCCGCGCCGCATCTGTTGGAACCGATTATGAAAATCGAAGTGAATACCCCTGATGAATATATGGGAGACATAATCGGCGATATCACCCGCCGCCGCGGCAAAATTCTCAATATGCGCCGTCACCGCAAAGGCTCGCAAAAATTGAACGGCACGGTTCCGCTCATGGAAATGTTCGGCTATGCTTCATCATTGCGCACTCTCTCCAGCGGCCGCGCCAACTATTCGATGGAATTTCTCGAATATTCCCCGCTTCCGAAGGAAATCGAAGAAAAAGTGATCGCCGAGCGGCTGGAAAAGAAGAAAAAATAGCGTTTTCGCCGCGAAATCCCCGTGAAATCGCGAAGTTCGCCTACTTCTCTCTGACCATTCCTGAATCATCGGAATAGGTACGAAATACCGACGGGAAAATGGTATTCTGAATTTTCCTTCACTTCCGAACAAATCTTGACAAATTGGACGAATTTATTATATTTTTGGTAAATTTGTCTGCATATAGACTGCATTCAGGGACAATCATAATGGTAAGGCTCAAGATTTTTAATACTGCCATAAATTGACTTCCTCGGGAAGGGAGATAAGTATGCTTCGCAGGTTAATCTGTCTGGCTGTCTTTCCGGTGCTTCTCTATGTTACCGGCGTGACAACGTTCGGCTCGGAAGGCAAATTATCGGATTTAATCCCGATAGAGGAAAATAATCCCGATGCTCCGCATTACGGCCAATGGCACACTATTGTCCCGGCGGAGGAACCTTTTGAAAAGCCGCTCGATTCCCTGAATCCTGTAGAACCGAACGTGACTCTTGATATACCTGAATATTTCTGTGATTATGTGGATTATTCTCTTGGTATGGTGGCCTATTCCTGGAATATATATGATAAATACGGCGGAACCGAACTGGGCCAGAAGTTTGAAGTCAAAAGTGATTGGTCCTGTACCCTTAAGACCGCCTATATCGGCATAGACGGTACCAGGTTAAAAGGGAATCCGGGAATGCGGGTTACCGTTTATAATGATAACGGTTTTGGAGCACCCGGAGCGGTGCGGGGCTATGTCGATGTCCCGGCATCTCAGATTGCTCACAGCGGAATCTATTACAAAAGCGTCAATCTGATGCCTCTGCAATTGGTCTATGCGAATGAAGCTGGGTACCATATCGGCGTGAAGAAAATAGGCGGGGTGAACGATACTCTTGTTATTCTTTCCGACGACGGACAACGGGGGGATGAAAGAAGTTGGACAATTCTCTATGGAAATTACCATTCGATGAGAGAATTCTGGGGTCCAGATGTAAATTTTCTGATCGGTGTCGACGAGTGTTGCGAGAGAACTATATTTTCCCAGTGCCGAATCGAAAAATATTATTGCAATCCGTCGCTCTACTGGGAAGAGCCGGATTCAATCGGGGTGATGTTCCACAATCAGCGTTTAACCGCCCTTGAGCGGGATACGCTCAAATCGGTCTCGGTGGCTTTGTATCAGCCGGGGACAATCGGATCTCCTGATCTCGATATTTATGTCTGGCGCGACAACGGGGCCGGCTTTCCCGATACCACCCAATTATTGGCTTCGGTCACTGTTCCTAATTCACAGATAGTTTACTATCCGGAGTTCAACGAGGTTGATTTAACATCCTTCAATATCATGCTCGATCGCGAGGATTTTCATGTCGGCTGGAAAACTCATCAAAATTCTCCGGGCGACCGATTGGCGGGGCTGTCCGATGACGGTTCCTGTTCGCGGGGGCGCCGGAGTTCTGTTCTTGATGGAAGTTGGATGACTATTCAGGATGATTATGGAATAGATGTCAATTTTCTTATTACGGCGACCCTGTGTAAAGACAATTTCAGCGAATGTTTTTCAATGTCGCATTGTGATTCACCCAATTACTCAATAAATATGCCGGAAATATATGAAGATTATTACCGTTTGATTGGTTCCTATGCAAGATTCTCGCCCGCTACCAATAATTGTCGTTTGAGTGAAATCAGTATCGCGCTATTTTGGAATAGGAATTCATATAATAAACCTCTTTATTCATATAATTCGGAAATTAAGGTGTTAACGAGCGGTCAAGACGGAATTGGCCAGATATTCAGCAAAATAATTTCACCAGCTGATTACGGTATAACTCCAGCGACTCCAAATACATCATCTTACAAATGGCTTATTATTAACCTGGATAGCGCCAATGTACTATTTGACAGTGATATCTGGGTTGGTATCGAATCCATGGCGCCAGACGAAGACCATGGTATAACTCTAATGGCCGAGCTGGATTACTCTCACATAATACTTGATGCTATCATGGTTATTGAAGGAACAACACCAGAATTTGTCCCTACCGAATATTGGTGGGGATATGACCTACATTTCTTAATTAAAACAGATTTTTGCTGTACCCCGCTTCCCCAATTAACTTGTATCCCCGGCGAGGATTGGCCGACCATGGGCAGGAATTTCGTCAGGGGCCTTCATACCAGTAATTCGCTCGGCAACGCCAAGTCCAGACTCACCAAAGCCTGGGAGTATGCTTCGAATGGGATCGGAAGTCTCAACAGCCCTGTCATTTATAAGGATACTGTTGTCTATTATTTCGGTGATAGACTGGTGGCCCTGGATATCAATAACGGTCAGAAATTATGGGAAAGAGTCGCCGATGGCGTCGAACTGGGCGGACAATGTCATTCGACTCCCACTGTCTGGAATGGTGTCGTTTATACGGCCGGAGGCGATGCCCGCTCCTTTTCCGCATTTAGATTGAATGACGGTTCCACGCTCTGGAGTCGCGACGCCGCATCACACAGCAATCACTCCATTACATTGGGCCCATCTGTAATTTTAAATATTAGCGGTTCCGACATGCTTTCATACAGTGACGATAATGGCTGGGTCTATGCAGTCGATCCCTTAACAGGCGATCTCTTCCCCGGTTGGATCATCAATCCCGTAAAATTGCCCGCACCGGTCATACGCGGCTTTTCCGGTTACGGCACCAGGATTTTTGCGGGAACGCAAAAGACCGCCGTCAATGGAGACATCTACGCCCTCAATGCAGTCAACGGGAATGTGGCCTGGCAATTTTCCACCGGTCCGAGCGGCCTGCAGGGAAGCAAGGTTGTCCCGGTCAAGGACTATGGAGGGCTTGAAGGATTCAGCAACGGCATTGCCGTTGATGTTAGAGAAACGAGATTATACACTGTTTCGAATTATGATATTGCCGACAGCACGCGACCGGTTCAAGACGGCGGCATATTGTATTCTATCTGTGCCGGAGACGGTTTATTGTACTGGACCAGGCTTTGCCCTAACGGGGGCGGCGGATATTCCATTCCGGCTCTTGATCTGACTCAAACTATTTATCAAGGCTGGACGCCGTGGCCCAGTTCCGACGGCAATCTTCGGGGTCCGATTTCCATCGATCTGAAAAGCGGATATATCCGCTGGGCAAATACTATCAAGAATCCTCCGGGTAAGGCGGACAATGCTTTAATGGAAGGCTTGATTTCCTGCGAAAATTACGGGTCGAATTACTTTGTGGCCGGGTATAGCTCCAACTGGATTGATTTCTTTCGCGCGGACAACGGTAAACAGCTTTTCCATCGTCGCCTGACCGGATATCGCAACGGCCTTTATTTCAGTGTGGCCCATCAAACCGCCCCGGTCATGGATGATGGGCATCTGCTGATCACATCAGGAAACAAAATAATCTGCCTGACCGATCAACTGGATCGGCCGCGCCTTGATATTCCTGATTTTTCACTGGAGCAGCCGGTGAATTTCGGCTCGCCTAATCATACTTTAGTGACTTTCCCCAGGGCTATCGCCAATTCCGGCGGCAAACCGCTACGGATTGATTCGATCGCCATATCCACCTCTGATAATGGCACGCTCCCGCCGTTCCTGGTCAGTATCTCCACGGTCAATAGTGAGAGGCTGGATAGACTTAATACGGCTTTCGATAAAATGTCCCTGGCCCCGATGAGGCTCCAGTTCTTTTCTCAGCAGGATAATTTAAAGGACGCATCTCAAAAGAGTCTCTCAATTAATCAGGCGGCCTTTGCGATGCCGCCCTTTGTCAATGGTGTTGTTTATCCCTATCATGGGGCCCAAATCGCGCCCGATGATACTGTCGATATTATCCTTGATATCAACGGCCCGCTCGTGACCCGCGGCCGACATACTTTTTTCGCCGGGATTTGGACCGATGACCCGGATTATTTTCTGGATAGTGCCAGGATGAATAGCAATTCCTATGCTGTTCCCGAATTAGTTATGAATATTGTCGGCGGCTGCGTTTATGAAAAGAAAATCATGCCCTTCGGTATCTCATCCGGCAACCAGGCGGGAATTTGGAATTCCGGTATGCTGGTTGACGCCGATAATTTACCGGGCCTTGAAATCAGCGGCGATTCCAAGACCACTTTTTATCAAGGCGGGTTAATTTTTGGCAGGAGTCATTACCGCCTGGCCACTCATATGCCAAATTGGCATCGGGTCAGCGGCAAATATTGGGAATCATTTCTGGCCGATAATAATTGTTTAAGCGAATGTTCGCCGAGCCTCCTCAACAATGTTATGATGGGTATGATATCCAGCGATAATGGCGCAACATATTCGCCGATTTATAGTAATGTCGCTTCATTTGGATATGTCGATTCGGTCCAGGATTTTGGAAATTATGATATGTCAGGCAATCTTCTCTCCTGGGATTGGAGCTGGCCGTGGCAAAAGGCCATCGAACCTCCTTATAGTGACACCCTGACTATTGGAATTCGGGCTTGCACCAAAGTAATTGGGGCCATCGGTTGCTGGCCGTTATCCGAATTTATATTGCATCGTCACTCCTTAACCAGCCGTAACGGCATTTCCATACCTGACCTTTATCTGGGTCAACTGCTTGATTATGATGTCGGTCCGAATAACAAGAGCAATATGGCCGGGTATGATGCCTCGCATTCCCTCGCTTTCATGTATGACTGTGTCACTCCTGTAAGGGGTTGGGGTGTGATAAAAATCCCGTTTGGCTGCGGCTATGAGCCTTTGATCAATGTCAAAACTCTGGCCGCAACGCAATCGGCCTGGAATGATTCCGATGTCTGGCTTGACTCGGCCTATTATTGGATGAGCACCCAGCACGGGTTAAGTCATCAAACCGGAACATTCCCCTGCGCCGTCGATCCGTACGACCGCGATATGTTTGTCACGCTGCAGAAGGAGACCGTTCCGCCTGATGATTCAGCTATTTACGCTTTCGCATTGTTCGGTATGCCGATGCCGGGCGCCGCCGACAATGCTTCAAGTTACTATGAATTGGCGGACATGGCCAATAAATGGTGCGGATTCGGACGAGGAGATGTCAACAATAACGGTAAAATTGACCTCGCCGACATAATTTATCTCGCTCAGTTCATTTCCGGCAACGGCTCGGGACCATATCCATTTCTTCATTGCGGCGATGTCGACGCGGATGGCACAATCAATATGCAGGATGTCTCATATTTAAAAGACTATTATTTTAATTTCGGCCCCTGTCCAAAAGGAGCCTGGACGTTTTAACCTGATTTTTTGGTAAAGACCTCATTCATGGCCGGCCCCTGTCAGGGTCGGCCATATTTATTTTGCCTTATCGTCTCGTTAATGCTAAATTCGCATATAACGAAGTAGCAGGAGCTTGCGAATTATGCGCGCTATGATTCTGAATAAACAGGGAACGCCCCTGGAGCCGGTCAATATCGCTGAGCCATCGCCCCGAAAAGGTCAACTCCTGATTGAAGTTCATGCTTGCGGGGTCTGCCGGACCGATTTGCATCTGGTCGACGGCGACCTGACCGAGCCGAACCTTCCGATTGTTCCGGGTCATCAGATTGTCGGCACCGTTATCGATGCCGGTCAGGGAAGCGGAAAATTCAAAACCGGCGACCGGGTCGGAGTGCCGTGGCTGGGTGGGAGTTGCGGGCATTGTCAGTATTGCACCACCGGGCGGGAAAATCTCTGCGATAAAGCACTTTACACCGGGTATCAGATTAATGGGGGCTTTGCGGAGAAATGTGTCGCCGATGAACGGTTCTGTTTTCCGATTCCTTCAGGTTATCCCGATTTGCAGGCGGCGCCGCTCTTTTGCGCCGGGTTGATCGGATACCGCGCCCTGAGAATGACCGGCGACACCAAAACGCTCGGCTTTTACGGGTTCGGAGCGGCGGCCCATATTTTGATTCAGGTGGCGCGGTACCAGGGGCGAAAGGTCTTTGCATTCACCCGCAGAGGAGATACTGCCGGTCAAAATTTCGCTCTCGAATTGGGGGCGGTTTGGGCCGGAGCATCGGATAAGATGCCGCCGGAACCGGTGGAAGCGGCCATTATTTTTGCCCCGGTCGGGGATCTGGTCCCGGCCGCCCTGAAGGCTGTCGCTAAGGGCGGAATTGTTGTCTGCGCCGGGATTCATATGAGCGATATCCCGTCGTTTCCTTATTCGATTCTTTGGATGGAGCGGTCAATCAAATCGGTTGCCAATCTGACCCGCCGTGACGGCGAGGAATTTCTGGCGCTGGCGCCGAAAATCCCAATTCAGACCGAGGTTCATCCTTATCCGCTGGAAAAAGCCAATGAAGCGTTGGATGATTTGCGTCACGGCCGGTTCACCGGCGCGGCGGTGATAGTGGTAAAGAATTCATAGATTTTTCACATTTTTGTCTTTATCTTCCCGATTAATAAATTAAATCATAGGGAGAATTCAATGTCCTTCAAGAGATTTATAAAAGCTCTGTCGGTTATTTTGCTGACCACCGGAGCAGTCGCCGCTCAGGATTACACCCTGCAATCACTGAATGATCAATATAAGCCGCTTACCGACGATGCCCAGATTATGCAGTTA
>CALMKK010000047.1 GCA_937867135.1 uncultured candidate division Zixibacteria bacterium | reverse complement strand
ATTTTCCTTGGTGCCGAGAACATTTTTCTCATAGGGGTGTCCTTTATAAAGCACCTTGACCATACTGCGGTACGCTTTTGAGCCGGGATCATCTTCGGAAATATTGATTTCTTCAATAACCGCCTGCCGCTCCTGGTCCATCGCGGCGGCGCTGAAATTGGAGCGGAACAGCATATCGGAATGGATCCCCAGAGCAAAGTCAAGATATTCATTGGGGAGGGATATGAGAAAATCGGTCCAATCCTGCGAGGTATAACCGTTGAAATAGGCCCCATGCTTTTTCATGGCGGCGCCGACTTCCTCCCCGGTCATTTTTTCGGTTCCCCGGAATAGAATCAGATGTTCCAGCAGGTGGGTGGCCCCGTCAAAATAGGCCGTCTCATTTTTGGCCCCGACTTTGACGGTCGTCGAAATATTTACCAGCGGCACTTGATGGTTCTCCAGTATCATCACTTTTAGACCATTATCCAAGGTGGCATACTTCCAGTCGGCGGCCGGGAGACCGGCTGAGATTGCCAGTAATAGGACAGCGGCGACTACGGTTTTCCTCATGCATACTCCTGTTTTATTGAAATAAAAATTTTACCCGTTGACATAATAGTCTTCTACGATAAGTGTCGCCTTTTGTTTTTACATTTTTATCGCGGAATTTACTGATGGAATTGCGGATGGCAATAATAAAAGCGGTAACCCAAATTAAATAAAAAAGGCGGGCATTGGAAACCCGCCTCGGGAAATCTGGGGAATATGTTGTCACCACCATTTAATCAATTTGGGAATCCGGTTGTGAATCAGATTTTCATTCAACGGCATGACCCGTCCGGCGATGCCGAACCGCCCCGATTCCTTGCAGATAACTTCGGTTTTGTAAAGGTACTGCCCCTGCGGAAGATGCACATCGCCGTCGAGCTTGGCCGCCACCACCGATTCGCAATTGCTCATCTGCTCCAGGGAATTGAGATTTCCGGCCAACACCTCGATGGAAACGTCATTCGGGGAAATATCGCCGAGAGCGACCCGCATTGTCACGGGGATCCGGTCGCCGACTTTCGGGGAGATTTCCATGTTCGGCGTTTCGATATTTTCTATCTCGACTTTATCCCATTTGGAATTTAAGTCATTGATCCAGCGGGCTACGGTTTTCGCCGCGGCAAAATCATTACCGATAAATTTATCGTGGGCCTTAATGGCGGGGGCATAAAACATATTGGCATAATCCTTTACCATCCTCAAAGAGGAGAACTGCTTGCCGGCCATCACAATCGAGCTTTTCATCATCGCCACCCATTTGAAGGGGAGATTAATGCCATTTCTCTCGTAAAATAAAGGAATAACTTCGCGCTCCAAAACATCAAACATAAATTGGTTTTCGAGCATGTCCTGATATTCCGGATTATCATATTCTTCGCCGTTGCCGATTTTAAAGCCGGTTTCCGGAGAATATCCTTCGCACCACCAGCCGTCCAATATCGAGACATTTATGGCGCCGTTAATAGCGGCCTTCATACCGCTCGTGCCCGATGCTTCCTGCGGACGGCGGGGATTATTCAGCCAGACGTCAACGCCCTGTACCAGATAGCGGGCGATGTTGATATCGTAATCCTCGAGGAAAATAATCCGGCGGCGGAATTCATCCTGCGAAGCGACCTGAAGAATCTGCTTTATGATTTCCTTGCCGGGATTGTCAAGAGGGTGGGCCTTTCCGGCCAGGACAATTTGAACTGGCATCTGGGGATTGCTGACTAATTTGCGGAGCCGGGCCGCATCTTTAAACAGGAGGAAGGCCCGCTTATAAGACGAAAAGCGCCGGGCAAAACCGATTGTCAAAATTTGCGGATCCAGGACCTCTTCCGCCATTTTAACATCGAACGATGATGCTCCGCGGCGGGTCAGCTGGTTTTTAAGGCGCTTGCGTCCGAAAAACACCAATCGTTCGCGGCGCCGTTGATGCACGCGCCACAATTCGGCGTCGGGTATTTTATGAATCATTTCCCAATTTTCGAAAGCGGCCGGTTGACGGGTGAATTTGGGGCCGAAATAGGTGTCGAACAGGTCAACCATATCGTGGCTGAGCCAGGAGCGGAGATGAACGCCGTTGGTGACGGAATTTATCGGGACTTCTTCCGACGGAAGATTCGGCCAGAGGTGATGCCACATTTCACGGGTGACCTTGCCGTGCAGTTTGGAAACCCCGTTATTGAAGGCCGAGAGTTTCAGGGCCGCCACCGTCATGCAGAACGGCTCATTTTCATTGGCCGGGAATACCCGCCCCAGGGCCAGAAACTGCTCCCAGCTCATACCGAATGACTCCACATAGGTTTTTAGATAACGTTCCAGCAATTTGGGATCGAATGTTTCGTTTCCCGCCGGCACGGGAGTGTGCGACGTGAAAACCGTTGTCGGCCAGACCACCTGAAGCGCTTCCTGAAATGAAAGATGATTGGATTCAATCAAAGAACGAATCCGCTCCAGAAGCAGAAACATGGAATGCCCTTCATTCAAATGATAGACGGCCGGTTTTATTCCCAGCATTTTCAGGGCCTTGATACCGCCGATTCCGAGGAGTATTTCCTGGCGAAGGCGGGTATCTTTATCACCGCTGTAAAGAACCGATGTTATTTCACGGTATTTGCTGGAGTTGTCCGGTATATTGGTGTCGAGAAGATACAAGGGTATAATGCCGACCATTACTTTCCAGATTTGGACATAGACCGGCGTGCCGGAAAAATCTATGGTGAATTTTATCGGATTGCCGCTCTCATCTTTTTCGAGAGTGACCGGCATATGATACCAATCATTTTCCTCATATCGTTCCTGTTGCCAGCCGTCGGCCGACAGAAATTGACGGAAATAGCCGTAGCGATAAAGCAATCCCACCGCCACCAGCGGAATACCCAAATCGGAGGCGGCCTTAAGATGATCCCCCGATAAAATTCCGAGACCGCCGGAATAGATGGGAAGACCGGTATCGATGCCGTATTCGCAGGAAAAATAGGCAACTTTGCAGTCTTTATGCTCGGGAAAGGCCGTATCGAACCATCGCTTGGCCTTTAAATATTCCTGAAAATCGGCATAGACGCGATCCAGATTGGCCAAAAACGCCTCATCCTGGGCGACTTCCTCCAATTTGGCCTGCGGAAGATAGGCCAGCATTTCAATCGGATTTTGATAAGTTTTTTCCCAGAGTTCGGAATCAATGCGAATGAAGAGTTTGACGATATTCCAATTCCAGGAGAACCAGAGATTCATAGCCAATTCGCGCAGTCTTTGGATACGCTCCGGCAGGTTGGGTAAGACCAGAAATTGCTTTACTTTCATAAATCCTTTTCTAATTGAAAAACAATTAATCCTTTAATTGTTTTATAGCCGCATAATAGTATTTTAATATATATACATATATCGGTAAAATTTAGGCTATCACAAGGGTATAAACAAGTGAAAAAAGGGAATTTGCAATCGAGAGCATCTATCAAATAATGCCCGATTTTGTCGAAAAAGGAATATAATCTTTAATATGAAAGGGGTTTGGCATGTCGGAAAAGAGCCTCGAAATGTATGGCCTGACCAATACTGGAACGGTAGCCTGGAACTTATCGACCCCCGCCCTCTATGAAGAGGCGGTTCGCAACAGAGAAGGATTCATATCGCACCTTGGACCATTAGTGGTTCGGACGGGGCACTATACGGGCCGGGCCGCAAAAGATAAATTTATCGTCAGGGAGAGCGGATCCGAAAAAAAGATTTGGTGGAGCGGCGGAAATCAACCGCTTGAAAAAGAAAAGTTTAATGGCATTTATTATAGAATTCTGGCTTATCTCCAGGGGAAACAACTCTATGTTCAGGATTGCTATGCCGGAGCCTCGCCCAAATATCGCATGCCGGTACGAATAATCAATGAATCGGCCTGGCATAATCTCTTTGCTCGAAACATGTTTATACGAATTCTGGACAAAGAGAAACTGCGGACTTTCCAACCCGAATTTACGGTGATTCATATTCCCAATTTTCACGCCGTTCCGGAACTGGATGGAACCAAATCGGAAGCCTTCATAATTCTAAATTTCGAGAAAAAAATGGTCCTGATCGGGGGAACTCATTACGCGGGAGAAATTAAAAAATCTATTTTCACCGTCAAAAATTATTCCAGAGTCATTCTGAAAAATCATGGCGCCAAAGTAAATGGAAATTATTGGAGTACGAAGCGTCAATAACTCAAATATTTGCACCCCCTGAAAAATTTTTTCAATTATTACCGGCTACCCTGGCAGTTCTTTTAAACTGCCTCTTTTTTGCGGTCTCTCTTTTAGGTGCCGGAAGT
>CALMKK010000046.1 GCA_937867135.1 uncultured candidate division Zixibacteria bacterium | reverse complement strand
ACTTTGTACCTAATTTCACAATCCAAGGTCAAAAAATAATTCCTTAATTGTAATATCAACCGGCCGCTTTCATCTGGCCGCCACTCTTTTTGGCCAGCGATTCTTTTTGAATTTTTTCGAACAATTTCAGAATGCCGTCAATCAATTGCTCCGGACGAGGCGGACAGCCGGGAACATAGATATCCACAGGGATAATTCTGTCCACTCCCTGTACAATCGCATAATTGTTGAATACCCCGCCGCATGAAGCGCAGGCTCCCATAGATATGACCCATTTGGGATTCGGCATCTGATCGTAAAGCCGTTTTACGACTGGAGCCATTTTAACCGACACCCGACCGGCCACAATCATTAAATCGGCCTGGCGCGGTGATGAGCGCATCACTTCCATCCCAAAGCGGGCCAGATCGAAATGTGATGCGAAAGTAGACATCATTTCGATTGCACAGCAGGCCAGCCCGAAACCGAGCGGCCACATAGAGCGCTTATGCGCCCAATTAACCATTTTATCCAGACTTGTCAGTATAATCGAATCTGGTATTTTTTCTTCTAATCCCATTTCAGCGCTCCTTTGCCGAGAATATAGAAGTAACCGACTAATAGGATTACGATAAAAGTCAGCATCTCGATAAAACCGAATATTCCCAACTGACGAAAGATTAGCGCCCAGGGATATAGAAAAACCACTTCGATATCAAAAAGTATAAACAAAATGGCTACCAGATAAAACTTTATGGGAATTCGGCTTCGCGTATCTCCGGTCGGAACCATGCCGCTTTCATACGATTCCATCTTGGCCCCTTCTTTTGTCCGTCGCCCCAAAGTTACCGATAACAGGGCCAGGCCCACGGCAATAATCGCCGCGAGGGCCGCCAGAGCCAGAATGGGGAAAAATATCTCAAACATATTTGCCTGCATTTAAAGGCCAATTATAGAAATAGGTACTCATATAGTCAACTAAATATTTGTGAAAATCTTAACAATCCGGATTCTCCGCATTTTTTTTACAGAAAGTTTGGGCAAATCATCTTCATAGGCGGCCAATAGAAAAAGCCCCTGATCCAAAATACCGATAATAGAATATTATAGTCCAATTCTAATATGGTTGGAAAAAATCCACCCTTTTTCTTTTTTGTACACCTCAATCCTGTAAATTCCTTTTTTGACGGGCTGAAATTGAAAGCTATCTCCATCAACTCTCGCCACTTCGTGACTATTGCATATTAACCGAATAGACCCTTTTTCGGGAGTTCGCGCGGAAAGCAGGATATTTTTCGAAATCGGTATTGTTCCTCCCCCGGTTATATAATTGTCTTTATCGCCCGCCAAAAATTCAAAACCGGCGGCATCTCCCCATCGATAATTGGAGACAAAAATGCGACAATCGCGAATGGCACCATAAATTTGATCACGCGCGCGCTCCAAATTTTGGGACAATTCTTCCGTTAAAAGAACATGCGTGCGTAAGGATTTGAATTGCACTTTATACGGGAAAATAGTGATACGAATCGGTCCGATTCGATAGGGGAACCCATGGACATCCACGGCGCCCAGACCCGCCACTTTGCGGATCATATTCAGATCATCCCATTTTTGCAGAATGCGGCCGGTCGGCGAGCGCATAAAACGGCGCGGCGAAAAAACCATTTTTACCTTATTATACGGTTTTAAATTTTCCATCCATTCCGACATTTGGTTCCAGATCTCGATGCCGTCAAATCCAACCGCATCCCAGGCCAACCAAGGATATGACGGATACTTCCCCAGACGAGGCCGTATCTCATCGGGATGGGCAATAATGCCCAACGCTCCCTGTCGCCGGCCCTCCGCTACATATTCCTGAGGCGTCAGGGTATCCCCGAGCACTCGCCCGGTATTAAATAAAAGATAATGGTTGCAGTCCTCGCTATCGTTATGCTCATAGCCGATTAAAACCAGGGTTTTATTGTAGAATCCTTCTTTTCCTTCATTCCGGGACTTTAGTGTCATATGATCCGAAATCAAAATATAATCGAGCCCCACGTCGGAAGCGATATCGGCCACTTCCTCCAGCGTCTTGGTGCCATCCGACTCCGTCGTATGAATATGAAGACACCCCTTATATTCGAAGAATTTCCCGTTTTTAATCATTATTATCCCGCCGCTATTTTCCCGACGGTACCTTTCTAAAAATATATAATCCCGCCGCCATCATCAGGACTAATGACACTACGGCCATTCGGTACGGCAGTTTGACGGCCGCCGCATCCGATAGTCCCAATTGCCCGCTTAAGGCTTTTCCCAAAGGCCGTGCGGGATTAAATAAATATACCAGCACGCCCCATAACACCGGTCCCACCACCGCCGCGGCTCGTCCCGATAATGAATAAAGCCCGAAAAATCGTCCCAGTTCGTCACGCGGAACCATCTCTGCCAAAAGCGGCCTTGATACCGTCCACAGCCCGCCCAGCAGAACGCCCATAACCGAGCCCAGCGCATAAATCAGGATCCGATCCTCGGTAAGGATAAAGAAAATAAGCACAAGAATCCATCCCGTGACAATTGCCATAAGCCCCTTCTTGAGATTGAATCTTTGCGCGAAGTGTCCTATCAAATAAGAACCGATCATGGCCGATACGGTTGAAACAACTAGGAATAAGGTCAGATCGGTGTCGGCAAAACCGATCACCACCGAAGAGAAAATCCCGATATTCAGAATAACCGTTGCCACAGCATCTTCGAAGAAATAATCCGCTATTAGAAATCGCAGCACGCCCGGATATTTTTTGGTATCCCTGATACCTTCCCAGACTTCTCGGTACGCTTTTTTGATATCAATTTTGCCTTTGGCGGATGGATATTTTTTTTCCTTCACCCATATGAAACAAGGCAAAGCAAAAATGAAAAAGAGGATAGCCGTTGGGATAAAAGCCGCTTCCTTTCCCCCGGTTAAAAATACAGGCACAGCAAGGCCGAAGAGCTTCCCCGTTACGGCGGGGAGAACCAGAATCATCCCCACAATCGACCCCATATATCCCAGAGCCACGCCAAATCCCGATACCAGCCGGGCCTGATGGCCCTCGG
>CALMKK010000045.1 GCA_937867135.1 uncultured candidate division Zixibacteria bacterium | reverse complement strand
GGAATTTGCTTTAAATGGCTGTGGAGCGACGAACCTTCTCGTAGCCTTCCTTAATAATTCTGACCACTTCATCGGGATTGTCGGTCAGGGAAAATATCTTCAGGTCGTCTTTTTCCAGCGTCCCGGTCCGGATCGGCCCCGAAAGAAGCCAGTCGATTAAACCGCCCCAGAATTCAGAACCGACCAGCACCACCGGAAACTCGAATATTTTATGTGTCTGGATTAATGTAAGCGATTCGAAAAGCTCATCCAGCGTCCCGAATCCCCCCGGCATAATGACAAAGGCCGAAGCATATTTTACGAACATCACCTTGCGGGCAAAGAAGTAACGGAAATGAAGCGAAAGGTCCTGATATTTATTCGCCTTTTGTTCGGTAGGAATTTCAATATTAAGCCCGACTGATTTGGAGCCCCCCTCCTGCGCCCCCCGATTGGATGCCTCCATTATACCGGGGCCGCCGCCGCTGATAATGGCGAAGCCGGCGTCGGAAAGTTTCCGAGCTATGGTACGGGCCATCTGATAATACTTGGAATCTTCCTGAAGGACCGATGATCCGAAAATCGATACTGCCGGATGAAGGGTCCTGAGGTTTTCATAGCCATCCACGAATTCCGACATAATCCGGAAAACCGACCAGGTGTCGTCGTGAGCGCCATTTCGTCTGATTTCATTCATACCTATGTTTATATCCCTATTTAACGATTCGTCTATAAATAATCGTCAAAAAAATCAAACTTTCAAGCCCTACTTTATTTCGGTCATCAATACTCCAGCGATTACCACTGCTCCGCCTATTATTAAAGATTGCGTAATAGGCTCCGCAAGCAACATGGCCGCCACCCCCGAGGCGATAATCGGCTGAATATTCTGGATAATAGCCACCCGCGAGGCTTCCATATATTTCAAAACCCAATACCACAGAAAATAGGCCAATATGGAAATCACAATCGCCATATAGAGGACGGAAAGCCAGACCTGCCACGGGAAGTGCCATATATTGACATTCCAGGCCCGGTACAGGCCGAATGGGAAATAGACCGCCGCTCCATATATCAAAGCCAGCCCGGTGGCCCTGAGCGCCCCATATTTGCGCGCCAGCGGGATGCCCACTATCGTGCCGGTGGCCCATGATAAGACGGAGATTACCAGCAGTAAATCGCCATAGAGATTTTCGGTCCCGAAGCGGATTTTCCCCCCGGCCATCACGACATAGACTCCAATCAGGGCAATTATTATCCCGACGATTTTTCGGAAGGAGAGCTTTTCCCCCAAAAAAATAACCGCCAGAATAAATATAAAAAGCGGGGTCGTCGCAAACAGAAGCGCCCCGTGCCCGGCAGTTGTCTTGGACTGCCCAATCAGGAAAATTAATTGATTCATAGGTATCAAAAGAATCCCCACAATAAATATCCGAAGGCGGTCCTTTGGAGTTATTTTGACGAGGTTCTTTCGGAAACTCAAAATTAACGAATAAATCGCGGCGCAGATCGTGAAACGAAGGAAAGCATATACGAACGGATCAAGCTGATTCAATCCCAATTTGGCCACAGGATAGGCGAGGGATGATATGATTTGATGCAAAAAAATAATCGTGAATAAAATTCTGACCGACGGTCTCCCCCCCTGTTTGATAGTCGAATCTATAATAGCCGTCATAATTTTATAATTCATAGAATCACAATAACCATTATAACAGCTACTTATAGTATATGTTTAAAGCAATCCTTTATAGGAACCACCGTCCACCTGAATTGATGTCCCCGTGATAAAGGCCGCTTTTTCCGAAGCCAGAAATGTAATCAGGGCCGCCAATTCTTCCGGCTTTCCAAGTCTCCCCGCCGGAATGCTATCACGCCAAGATTGGTAGGCCGCTTCAATGGTCTTTCCCGTTGAGGCCGCAATATTGCTTGCCAGTCCCTTTAGACGCTCCGTATCGGTATAACCGGGGCAGACCGTATTGACCGTGATTCCATGTGCGGCCAGCTCATTTGCAATCGATTTGGCAAAACCGGTAACCCCTGCTCTAAGGGTATTTGAGATAATCAGATTCTCCAACGGCTGTTTTACCGCAACCGAAGTGATAAAAATAATCCGTCCCCAGCGTGCTTTCGTCATGTCGGGAATGACGGCGCGGGCCAGATTTATGGCCGAGAACAATGTCAGATGGCTCGCTTTTTCCCAGGTCTCTTTACTGTGATTCAGGAAAGGGCCGGGAGGTGGTCCCCCGGCATTGACAACAAGAATGTCGATTTGTCCGAGTTTGGAAGCGGCCTCATGCGCCACTTTCTCGGCTACCCCTTCCAAAGCCAGGTCGCCGGGCAAAATATGCGGCCGGTGTTTTGTTTCTTTTTCCAGTCGTGCCGCGGCCTTTTCCAGATTGGCTTCTGAGCGCGAATTGATAGCGACCTTTACTCCTTCTTGCGCCAGAGCCGCCGCCGCCGCAAAACCGAGACCGGCGGAAGCTCCCGTTATCAATGCCCTTTTCCCGGAAATACCCAGATCCATTATCTCTTCACCTGCGCCAGTTCTTCAATAAGGGCCAGGGCGCTATAGCACCCGCGCTCAAAATCCTTGACCGAAAATCTCTCGTTGGGCGAGTGCGCATTGTCGTCATTCTGCCCCCATCCCAATAAAAGTGTATCGATCCCCAGAACGCTCTTAAATGTCCCGACGACCGGGATAGAACCACCTTCCTTGATGAAAACCGGTTCCAGGCCGAAGCCGCGCTTTATCGCCTTGCCCGCCGCCGCCAGCCAGGGGCCGTCGGTGGGGACGACAACTCCTGGCGCGCCGCCATGCTTGATGATTTCGCAGGAGACATATTTCGGGCAAATCTTCTTGATATATTTCTCGATTTTATTGCAGATATCATGCGGTTTCTGGTGGGGCACCAGCCGCATCGTAATCTTGCATGACGCCCACGACGGAATAATTGTCTTGCCGCCTTCGCCTTGATAGCCGCCCATTATACCATTCACGTCCAAGGTCGGGCGGCTCCAAATCTGCTCCATGGTGCTGTACCCCTTTTCCCCATGAATCCCTTTGGAGCCGGTTTTCGACAGGAATTCCTTTACCGTGAACGGCAGTCTTTTAATCTGCTTCTTTTCCCAGGCCGTAATCGGCTTTACATCTTTATAGAAGCCGGGGATAGCCACTTTGCCGTTCTTATCATGCATTTTGGCGATAATGTCGCAGAGCACATTGATTGGATTGGCGATGCCGCCTCCGAAGGAACCGGAGTGAAGGTCCCGATCCGGGCCGGTTATCTTCACTTCCACAAACGCCAATCCGCGCAGACCATAGGTAACCGCCGGGATATTTTTTCCGTACTGGGCCGTATCCGACACCACCACCACATCCGCTTTGAGCAGCTCGGCGTTGTCTTTTATAAACTGCTCGGTATGCTCCGAACCCGACTCCTCTTCCCCTTCAATCATGAATTTCACATTGACCGGCAAGGTATTGGCCGTGGCCGTGTAAGCCTCAAGCGCCTTAAGATGGGTGAATAATTGCCCTTTATCGTCGGTTGTCCCCCGCCCCATGATATACTCTCCCACCAGCGTCGGCTCAAACGGCTTTGTTTTCCACAAATTCAGCGGATCCACCGGCTGGACATCGTAATGGCCGTAATACAAAATTGTCATATTCTTCGGCGATGTCATTAAGCTCCCGTAAACCACCGGATGCCCCTTGGTTGCCATAATTTTGGCCTCGATCCCGATTTTCTTCATATGGTCGGCCAGCCATTCGGCGCAGGCTTTAATATCCGGCTGATGCTCGCTCCGGGCCGATATTGACGGAAAACGAAGAAATTCGAATAATTCGTTCAGCCTCTGATCTTTCTTTTCATCGAGAAAGCTTTTCGGGTCCATAACAACTCCTGTTTTATGTAATTATAAAATTCCTGATATCAATCCGGCCTTTGGTCCAAAGCCTATGTTCCGAGCCATATAACCTGATGCGGGCCGCCAGATTAATCGGCCGGGCCGCATCATATATAGCGACAATCCCCTTAAAAATCAATAAGATATAGAGTTATCTACGAAAAATTGTTGCCTTTTACGGGGAACTATTTATACTTGTTTATTTATAATAAGTTAACAGCGAGGACGATGGGATGAATTTGTTAAGGATAATTGCCATTTCCACATTTTTAATTGTTTCTAAAAGTTATGCCGAATCGGGAATTCGTCTTGTCCCTGATTCCATAAATTTCGGTTTCGTCCCGGCCAAATCGAATCTCTATTATAAGGTGATTTTAAAGTCGATCGGAACCGATACGCTGGTGATCGACAGTATCAATCCGGTTTGCGATTGCATCAAAATTCCGCTTGAAAAGAAGGTCCTCGCCCCCGGCGACAGCACCATATTTGAAGTTTCTTATGCCTCGGAAGAATATGTCGGTGAGAGGAGTCGCTGGCCCTATTTTTACTATAACAGGGTCGATGAGGCCAAACGGCTGCCCATTAAGGCCTTCATGGTTACGGATTTGAGCTCAATTAGGCCCGTTTATGTGATGCCTTATCGGATTATGGCTTCGCAGTTCGGTGATTCCGAAACGGCCGAATTTCCGTTTTTTATCGTCAATGAAACGGCCGATACCATTCCTCTCCGTCTGCTCTATACCGACAATGAGTATTTCGACTTGAAATTCCCCATTTTCGTACCGGCCAAAAGCCGGGCCGAGGGAAAAATCATACTTAATAAAAAAGGGCTTCAATCAGAGTTCGAGAAATCGTTTACTTTTGAATTCATCACGCGAAATTCCGAATCCAAACACTATTCGATCCCGGTCGTAAGAAAGATATATAAAAATAGCGGGAATTAATGCCCGTTCGAGGAAATGCTTGACAGAAGTTGAATAAAAGTTAGATTTAATCGTAATCTGTTTAGAAAGATCGATAATTGACGAAAGTATGTTATATATCTGCTGGTTTTAAAGGAATTATTATGAGAAAATTGACATCATTGTTGCTGCTTTTGGCATCTCTTCTCGGCGCTTTTGCCGTAGCGGCGGCGGAGCCCAAATTAACCATCCCCGAGACGGTTTTCGATTTCGGCTTTGTTCCGCAGAATGCCAAAGTCAGTCATATTTTCTGGATGCATTCCACCGGCACGGACTCGCTCAAAATTGTGAAAGTGAGCCCTGGCTGAGGATGCACTCAGGCTCCGCTGTCTAAAACGGAGCTTGCTGTCGGCGACAGCACCGCGTTGGAAATTATTTTTAATACGGGCCATTACAGCAAACGGCAGACTAAACGCCCGGCGATTACGACGAATGAAGGTCCGGAAACCAAGTATGTGCAGATTGTATGCGATGTTTATACCAATCCGGATTCGACCTATCCGATCTCGATTATGCCGTACAAATTCGATATTTCACAATACGGCGAAAAGGAAAGATCATCGCTTGAATTCAATGTGAAGAATCTTTCGGATCAGGATTTGGATATGACCTTGGTCGATATGCCGGCGGGGATGTTTAAAATTACTTTGCCGAAGAAGATTAAGGCCGGTCAGACCGGTAAAGGGAAAATTGAATTGCTGAAAGATCAGATTAAGAAGGAATTTGAAAAATCCGTTACCTTCCAGGTCAATGATAAGCTTAACAGTCGCTTTACGGTGCCGGTCAAGAGGACGATTCGCATCCCCGGCGCTAACCCGACGGATACGACGACCGCTAAAAAGTGAGGTTCTGAAATATCTGAAAAAACCCGGCATGGCCGGGTTTTTTTTGGGCCGCGAACGAACTGCCCCAGTTGTCTCCGCCTTGAAAGATCCGTCGAAATAGAGAAACTAACTTGCGGTAAATTTGAATAATTATTGTATAATTAATGAATATTAGCAAAATATCCGTTCGGATTGGATTAAATTAAAAGAAAGACAACTTTGGAGGAACGAAATGAATATTCGGTTCATATTGGTAATGCTGTCAGTTGCCTATTTTGTCTTTTTCGCGGTGGCCTCGGCTGGTCCACGGTTGGCGATTCCCGATTCAGCTTTCAATTTTGGTCTGGTTCCGCAAAACGCCAAGGTCAGTCATATGTTCTGGCTTTATTCAATGGGAACCGATTCGCTTAAATTCATCAAAGTCAGTCCCGGTTGCGGCTGCACCCAGGCCCCCCTCGGGCAATCCGAGCTTGCCCCCGGTGACAGCACCGCCCTCGAAATTATTTTCAGCACCGGACATTACAGCGGCAAGCAATCCAAGTATCCGTCGGTGCAAACCAACGAGGGTGGCGAGGTAAGAAACGTGCAATTTATAGCGAACGTTTTCACCAAACCGGATGCGACATATCCCGCCGTCTTTATGCCGTATAAATTCGATCTTTCCCGGTATGGGGAAAAGGACCGGCTCTCCCTCGATTTCACCTTAAAGAATATCACCGATCATGCCCTGGACATGAGCCTAGTGGACTCCCCGCCGGAGATGTTTAAGGTCAATTATTCCAGAAAAATAAAACCGGGTGAAACGGCCAAAGGCAAAATTGAAATTTCCAAAAATTATATCGACAAGCAATTCGAGAAATCTATTACCTTCCAGTTTAACGACAAGGACAATACCCGCTTTACGGTTCCGGTCACAAGAGTAATCCGGATTCCGGCCGCCGACTCCTCCGGTTCCGCAATCAAATAATAATCCATAAGACGCGAAACGGGCCCGCTCAATTGACCGGGCCCGTTTCTTTAATTTCCGCTTCTTACTTACGCATTACGGAAAAGGGGACTAATAAATTTCCAGGTTATGATCCTTGATATAGGTATCCCACTCTTTATTGTATATCTCCCCCGTGGCGGTGGAATGAACCAGACGAAATTCTCCGAAGCCGCTGATATCCTCAAAAATAAAAAGAATCCCGCTTTGAACGTTACGGTAATACCATCGTTCCCAGGGGCGCCCCATTACCGGTGCGATTCTCGTCTTGGTGTCGGTGTTCTCGATGATTGGACCCAGTTCTTTTTCCGGAACAATTTCTTCGTCGCGCTCGTCCCAGAATCCATATTGCATCAGAACCCGACCGCGATCGCTTCTCCAGCCGTTTTTGGCCAGGTGATCGGATGAAAAATGCTCGATGGCATAATCGTACCGCGCGAACGCCTGATTCAGATATTCATTTTCCCCCGTGCCGGGAGTCGGATCATGATCTTTAAAAAATTGAATCGCATAACGGACTTTTCCGCTGTCGTTCAAAGTATTGAAAACGGCCAATTCCGAAGGTGATAATAGATAATGAATCAAATTACTTATGGTTGGAACACCGGCGGTATCCAGAGGATTTTTCATCCTGTATACGACGGCCGGAGGTTGATACCCGGTTTTCGGAACCACTATAAATCGCCGGCCGGCCGTCGCCGTTTGGCCGTATTTGGGATCGGAGGCGGTCAGGACGATATCATACCGGCCCGGCTGACCGTGAAAAGGCAATACATTGGTTATGACCGCCGACGGTCCCGGCTTGGTCATAGTGATATCGCCGTAATTATGGTTCGAAAAAGCGCCTTCATCCATGGCCGCGCCATCGGCCCGGTTGATTTGATACGATATTTTGAAGTCTTCTTTCTGCGTGCTGTCATAGGCCAAGCCGTAAAGTTCGGCATAGGTATATATCAATGTATCTTCCTCGGAAAAAATGCCCATCGGGTTCGGTATCACCTCCCGGTCGTTTTTCACCAGACGGGGGTTCCCCTTATAATTCTCATCCACCACTTTAATTTGAATGGCCAGCTCCAGACTGCTCAGAGAAAGACGCCCGGTTGTTATCGGCGGGATTTCAATCCGGTCATACAACATGGCTCCGCTTCTCTTGGTGGAAACGTCGATGATGTTCAATTTCCCCTTATAGACGCCCGGTTTTAACATGAGAAACAGCTTATTGAACAGCCTCATTTTGTTCATCCGGGCCGCCACGGTATCCGCCGCCATAGTATAAAAATAGGTGCTGGATGAGTCAACCGGACTCCCCAAAGTATCGGTCACAATTATTTCGGCATATATGGCCGCCCGTACCCCGGGGACCTGGCTATCGATCGGGAGAAATTCAAAATCCGTGCGATTGACCGAAAAAGGAAACTCCACCAAAACATCGGGACCGGCCTCAGGATTGGGAAATAATGTCATACCGGCCTGAACACTAATCTTGGAGCCGCTTTCCTGAGCCGTCATGAAGGATATGAAAACCATGAATATTGACGCTGCAATCAATAAAATCTTGTTCATCTCTATTCTCATATTAAGTTTTTTTAAGCCTGTTAATATCTTCCGTCATACGGGTACTGCAAGCGATAATCGCCGTCACCCCATTCATCGACAAATAAAAAGCGGCGCACGTCGCCGGCCCGATAATAATCCCAGAATTGATAGGCTCGGCTGTCCAATTCAAACGGATAATCTTCAATTTGATCCGGTTCTCCGTAAGTTATGTATATCATCCCGCGGTCGGTCAGCCATCCTTCCTTGCGAAGAACGGAGAAATGAACATTGGCGTAATCAATGCGACGGTAATATTCCCGTTTCGCCTCATTCTCGGCCGTCCCCGGCGTCGGGTCCCGTTTGATCCAAAAATCATTCCAGAGACGCAACTCTTCATCAGAATTGGCGGCTTTCTTAAAGGCCTTCATCTCGCTTGATGTTGCGATATATTTCAATTGCGCCACCGCCGCCGCGAAATCATTGTGAACCAGAGCTTCGGGCGACCAATAAATGAGCAACGGCTCGCGAATATCATCCACAACTTTCTCCCGGCGTCCTTTGAGGGATATTTCCAGCGTATATACTCCCGCCTTGATGCCGGCCAATGAAATCCGGCGGATCTGCCGCAGGATCGGCTGACTGAAATCCGAAGTCAACGTATCGCGATACACCGCATCAAACCGCTTGTTTAAAATCTGGGTTTCCACCATCACACTTTGACGTTTGTCGGAACCCTGATAAAGCTCTATATAATATATCAGGGCGTTCCCGGAATCACCGCCATATTCTCTTCCCACCGATGGTATAACCGTTTTATCGGTTTTTAAAAATAACGAATCAAATTGAGTTGTATCCACCGCCCGGGCAAATTCAATATCCGATACCTGCGGATTTTTACCATTGAAATCGCGGACGTCGAGTTTCAAACTGCGCTT
>CALMKK010000044.1 GCA_937867135.1 uncultured candidate division Zixibacteria bacterium | reverse complement strand
TCGGCGGCGTCTTCGAGCGATACCTGAAGCAAGGTTCGGGTTTCAGGATCCATGGTTGTGCGCCAGAGCTGTTCGGGATTCATTTCCCCGAGACCTTTGTACCGTTGGACGGTGATACCGTCGCGGCCGAACTGGGCCACGACCCGGTCGCGCTCCTCATCGGAGAAAGCATACTGCTCGGTTTTCCCTTTATGCACCCGGTACAGGGGCGGCTGGGCAATATAGATTTTTCCCTGCTCGATAAGTTCTTTCATATAGCGGAAGAAGAAGGTCAGAATCAGGGTGCGGATATGCGCGCCATCGATATCGGCATCAGTCATAATTATAACTTTATGGTAACGCAATTGGGTGGCGTCGAATTCTTCCGATATGCCGGTTCCCATGGCGGTAATCAAGGCGCGGATTTCATCGTTGGAGAGAATCCGGTCGATACGGGCTTTTTCGACATTGAGAATTTTGCCTTTGAGGGGCAAAATTGCCTGATAACGACGATCCCGTCCCTGCTTGGCAGAGCCGCCGGCGGAATCTCCCTCGACTATGTACAATTCGCATGATTCCGGGTCGGTTAAAGAGCAATCGGCCAATTTTCCGGGGAGAGAGGCATTATCGAGAGCAGTTTTGCGGCGGGTCAGTTCTTTGGCCTTGCGGGCCGCTTCGCGCGAACGTGCCGCCGATATCACTTTCTCGGCGATTTTTTTGGCAACCGAGGGGTTTTCTTCGAAATATTCAGCCAGATTTTCGTTGGTTATGGTTTCAACAATGCCGCGAGTTTCGGAGTTGCCTAATTTGGTTTTGGTCTGTCCTTCGAATTGCGGGTCGGGAACTTTGACCGAAATGACGGCCGTCAGCCCTTCGCGGGAGTCATCCCCCATCACTGTCAGTTCCCCGTTCTTGAGCATATTATTCTTGGTGATGTAGTTATTGATAGAACGGGTCAAAGCGGTGCGGAAGCCGGTCAGGTGGGTGCCGCCTTCGACAGTATTAATATTATTCACATAGGAAAAGAGGTTTTCGACATAGCTGTCGTTGTATTGAATGGAGATTTCAACTTCGGTACCCTCTTTATCCTTTTGAAAATAAATCGGCTTGTTATACAGGACGGTTTTATTTTCGTTCAGGTATTCCACAAAAGCGGCCAATCCGCCTTTGTATAAGAATTCCAATTTTTTGTCGATCCGGTGGTCGAGCAGAGTAATTTTCAGGCCCTTGTTCAAGAAGGCCAGTTCCCGCAGGCGGGAAGCCAGAATATCGAATTTATATTCCACCTTGGAGAAGATTTCATGATCGGCCATGAAACAGGTTTTATTGCCGTTGTCTTTGGTCTTGCCGATTTTTTTGGCATCGGCCTGCGGCTTTCCGCGCACGTAATCCTGCCGAAAAACATCGCCATCGCGGGAGACTTCCACCCAGCACCATTCCGAAAGGGCATTGACCACGGAGACCCCGACTCCGTGCAGACCGCCGGAGACCTTATAGCTGGCATGATCGAATTTGCCGCCGGCATGGAGCATGGTCATAACCACTTCCAGGGCCGATTTTTTCTGGGTGGGGTGCATATCGACCGGAATCCCGCGGCCGTTGTCGGAGACCGTGATGGAGTTGTCCGCTCCGATTTCGACCTTGATAGTGGTACAATATCCGGCCATCGATTCATCGATGGAATTATCGACCACCTCGTACACCAGATGGTGCAAGCCGCGCGTCCCGACATCGCCGATATACATCGCCGGGCGACGGCGCACCGCTTCCAGCCCTTTTAAAACCGTGATGCTGGCGGCATCGTAATTGCCGTTGCCGTTTTTCTTGACTTCGTCTGCCGTATCCGTTTCACCTTTCATTCTATCAAAAACCTCTTTTCTCACGAAACAAAATGAATTTTGCGGACCGCCTTTCCGCCGGGTCGGGCGTGGATTTTTTCCAGAATCGCCTCGACTTCAAGCGCGAGTTGCTGGCGCCAGACCGAATCGGGGACAGAAACCAGAAGGGTATCATCCTCAAACCGTATCGCCCGCGAAATTTTCGCCATCCGCTCGCCGACAATATCCGGCCATTGCACCACCGCTTTCCAGCCGCCGAGATTGTGCGACAGCCCCAATCCGGTCAGGATTTGATCCAAAAGAGTCCCCAAAGGGGCCGGCGTCCGGCGCTGTTTTATGGTCAGATTTCTCGCGATCATCACCTATAATAATACGATATAAAGGGCATTCTTGCAAGTAAAAAAGACGGCTATAACCATTTGTATGGCAAATGGATAGGGGTATTTTTTATTGTGTTTTTAATGTTAAAAAAATACGGCTAAATTACCAGTTTTTTTCCACCGGTTTAAGCCGTTTTTTGTTGGGAAAACGGGGGTTGGGAATGAAAAAATCGGGCCCTTCGCGGCGCATGAGACGAACAGTCAGATCCTGGCAGGCCTGGCAACGGCGAATAGAGTGAGCGTGCTCTTTTCTGATCAAGCGGCGCCGGCGATGCTCGGGGGCGTACACGGGACGATCGATTA
>CALMKK010000043.1 GCA_937867135.1 uncultured candidate division Zixibacteria bacterium | reverse complement strand
TATTTAATGACATCTTCCTTACTGACCCGATTATCCCGGCCGCTCCCTTTCACCATCCGCAAATCGATAAAATGCTCACGGGCCAGACGCCGGACGATAGGCGACGATTTGACGGCCTTGATGCCGTCTTCGATGGCGCCTTTGTCGGCGTGTATGCCCATCTGCTCATGATGGGCCACCGTCCCGACAAATTCCTCGGGCGGCGCCTTTACGTCCTGCTCGGCCGGAATGACCTCTTTGCCGCTGTCAGGCAGAGTCTGAAAAGCCCTGGTGCCGGTGGCGGTCCCGGCGATCTCCATTATGGCAATCTCGGCCCCGATTTGCACCACCGTATCGATCGGAACCAGATGCTTTTTCATCGTCCCGTCATGGGGCGACGGGATTTCGATATTGATTTTATCGGTCATTATTTCGACAATCGGATCATCGACTTTGATCTTGTCCCCTTCGTTCTTTATCCATTTTACGATGGTCCCTTCAACCACGGATTCCCCTAACGGCGGAACGACAACTTTATATTCCATCTTTCCTCCCTAGTACTCCATAACTTTTTTAACAGCCTTGACAATCTTATCGGCGTTCGGCAGGAAGAAATGCTCGAGCGGCGGGGCGAACGGAAGCATCGGGACATCGAGACCGCACACTCTCGTCACCGGGGCATCGAGATAATCGAACAAATCCTCCGTAATGGACGCCGACACTTCAGCCATCACGCCGCCGGTTTTAGTATTTTCCTGCACGAGCACGGCTCGCGAGGTTTTCTTGATCGATTCGTAAATGGTTTCCCTGTCCCAGGGGAGAAGGGTCCGCATATCGATTATTTCCGCCGAAATACCTTCGTTTTCAAGAGCCTTGGCGGCATCGATCGAACGATGAGCCATCAGGCCGTAGGCCACGATAGTAATATCTTTTCCCTCGCGTCGGACGGCCGCTTTGCCGATCGGAACCGTGAAATCCTCTTCGGGAAGATCTTCTTTTATGGAGCGATAGAGCCGTTTGTGCTCGAAGTAAATGACCGGGTCTTCGCCGCGCACGGCCGATTTCAACAACCCTTTGGCATCGTACGGAGTTGAAGGAAAAAGCACCACCAGACCGGGCTGAGAGAAGAACCATTGCTCATTAATCTGAGAATGATACAAACCGCCGCCGACATCACCGCCGCAACAGACCCTGACCGTCATCGGACAGGTCCATTGCCCGCCGGTGCGGTACCTGATTTTGGCGGCCTGTTGAATAATCTGATCCATCGAAGGGGTTATAAAATCGGCGAACTGGATTTCGGGAATCGGCCGCATCCCGACCATCGCCGCGCCAACACTTCCGCCGACAATATATGCCTCTGAAATGGGCGAGTCGATCACACGATCGACACCGAAGCGCTCCTGCAGTCCTTTGGTGGCCTTAAAGACGCCGCCATACAGACCGATATCTTCGCCGATCAGGAAGACTCGCTCGTCACGAGCCATCTCTTCGGCCATCGCTTCGGTTATAGCCTCAATGTAGGTCGTCGTTTTCATTTATTCTCCTGAATTATTTTTATCCGTCTTATTAAACAGCCATTCAAGCCGTACTTAACCGGAATTATCTTAACTTTCCTCTCGCCGGACCGGGATTTTTTCGGAATAAACATCGAGATAGGCTTCTTCCGGCTCGGAATATTTCGAGGCTTCGGCGAACTTGATGGCATCTTCGATTTCAGCGGTTATTTGTTCGACCATCGCTTCGCGCTTTTCATTGGTGAGAAGCCCCAAATCAATCATCAATTGCTCGGCTCTGACCACCGGGTCCTTTTTCTTCCACTCTTCCAGTTCCTCGGGACGACGATAGTTGGCGGGATCGATTTCAGAGTGGCCGTACCACCGATAAGTGAGACATTCGATCAAAGTCGGGCCCTGTCCGGCCCGGGCGCGGGCAATCGCTTCGGAAGCGGTTTTATAAACCTCAACGATATCATTGCCGTCGATCGTCACCCCGGGAAAACCATAAGCTTTGGCCCGGTCGGCAAACCGATCTATACCGGCTTGAAGAGTCGATGGCACCGATTCCGCCCACATATTGTTCTGGCATATATAAATAATCGGTAGTTTATGAACTCCGGCATAATTCAGAGCCTCATGCCAGCCGCCGCGAGAAGTGGCGCCTTCACCGAAAAAAGCCACCGCGACATTATCCTTTTTCTGAATTTTAAAAGCCATGGCACAACCGGTCGCTACTACCGTCTGCCCGGCTACTGTGGAGGCCGGATGAATAACGCCTTTCGGGCGCGAACCGTAGTGGCACGGATGCGATTTACCCTTATCCGGCGATGTGGAACGGGCAAAAACCTGCGCAATGATTTCATTGAAAGTAAGCCCCTTGGTGACAGCGGCTCCGATCTCGCGATGCGACGGCCCGATTATATCTTCATCTCGAAGACCATATGTCGGCCCGACTGTTGTCGCCTCCTGTCCAACCGCGGAAAAATAGGTTCCGGCGAACCGTCCTTGCCGAAACAGTTTTCTCAGTCTTTCATCCAGCAGACGAACCCTGAGAAGACTGGTATAGAGCCCCATCAGAGTCTCTTCCGAAAGGCTAATCTGCTTTAGTGACGGCTTATTAACTGTTTGATTTGCAGCCATTTATCCTCCAACATATTAAGTTATGCTCGAACATAAAAGATAGCCCGGAATGATCGGGCATAACATTATATAAATTTCTCTTTCTTCTGTTTAATTTCCCTTATTACGAATTAAAATCCTCTATTATTAACTATTTCAGCGACATAATGTTCCTTCGTCTCCGAATGCTCAAAAGAGGCAATAAACATTAATCCTTATCGGAAAAAGGCCAGGCCGGTAAATCGCATCGGCGCGGCTTGTCATCACGAATCCCGAGGGCATAATCGGCCTGCATCAATTTATGAATTTCTCTGGTCCCCTCATATATAGAAGCCCCCTTGGAATTTCGGTAATAACGTTCGACTGGATATTCATCCGAAAAGCCATAGGCTCCGTGCACCTGGACCGAATCGGCGGAGGCCTTTTCCGCCTCCCAGCAGGCGATCCATTTGGCCATCGAGGTCTCCCGGGTGGCGCGTCGTCCCATATTTCGCAACCAGCCGGCTTTCAACCACAGAAGCCGGGAAAATTCATATCCAGCCGCCATATTGGCAATCATCTCTTTGACCAATTGGTGGTCCCCGATGGGATGCTCGAATGTCTTGCGCGTTATAGAATATTGGACTGAAGCATCCAGACAGGCTTTAATCAGCCCGGTCGATCCACCCGCCACGGTGTATCGTCCCTGCTCCAAACAGAACATGGCGATCCCGAATCCTTCCCCTTCTTTTCCGACCAGATTCTCCTCGGGGACTTCGACGTCCTGCATCGCAATCCATCCGGTATTGCCGGCCCGAACCCCCAATTTACCGTGAATGGTTCCGGTCGTAACACCGGGAAAAGTCCTTTCCACGATAAAACAGGAGATTCCGCTGTGGTCGCGGTTCCTTTTTTTATCAAGATCGGTCCAGGCAAATATAAGAAAATTGTCGGCATAATCAGCCAAACTAATCCACATTTTCTCGCCATTGAGGATATATTTACCGCCCTTTTTGACGGCCGTGGTTTGGATACCGACCGCGTCCGATCCGGCATTGGGCTCGGTCAGCCCGAACGTGGCAATCTTCTCCCCTTTCGCCTGAGGAACCAGATATTTCTCCTTCTGGAAAGCGTTCCCCCAGGATAAAAGAGTCAGGGAGTTGAGCCCGATATGCACCGAGAGAATAACCCGGGCCGAGGTATCGACATATTCCAATTCCTCGCAGGCCAGTCCGAGCGAAATATAATCCATTCCCGCCCCGCCGTATTTCTCCGGCAGGCAGAGGCCCAGAATATTCAATTCGGCCATTTTATGAAATATCGCAGGGTCGAATTTTTGCTCCCGGTCATGTTCTTTAATATCGGGAGCAATATTCTTTCGCGCGAAATCGCGAACCAGTGATTGTACCGCCAGATGATCTTCGTTCAGTTCAAAATCCATAATGACTCTCCGGGGAAAAAATATGCAGTCTATCCCTCGCCATCATAACCATTTTTTTCATCCCTAACAACAGAAAAATAGCCGGATAGTTTCGACAAAATTTGGTAAATTCAGCAAAGGGAAAGCGACAACGGCGGCTGCAAGTGTCCCCAGCAAATTAACTATATCGTTGTTTATAAATCCGATTCCCCCGGCAAGGGAAGTCTTGACCCGGCAGTGGCTCTTCCGTTCGGTAATTTTGCGGCAGACCGGACAACGATAGCGGGCTTGGATCGAACCGCCCAGAATCGAATCGATGATTGAGCCGATAAATCCGGCCAGGGCGGCTATAATGATTTTAAAAAACAGATTTTCAATATTTAAATTATGAAGGAGGATTGGAATGGCGGAAAAACCTATCAGAAATGCTCCGCCGAATGCCGCTGCTGTTCCCAGAATAGTAACCCCGCCGGACATGCCGGGATCGATTATTCTGAGGGTTATAATGGAACGAGGCTTGCGGTCCGCCAACGTTCCTATTTCAGTCGCCCATGTATCTGCGGCGGCTTCACAAATCGACGCCAGATAACAGAAGAACCAAAGGAAATTGCCGGTGTAGGCGAGAACTGCTATGCAAATCGCGCCGATTCCCCCATTAGCCGCCACTTGTGCCAGGTCGCGCCTTTCCCCTTTATCTCCTATCATTAGAGCCTCTGCTTTAAGAGGCGATTTTAGATGGCTCAAAAATGAAGATGTTATAAAAAAAATAATCAAAGGCACGGCGGCCGCCAGGCCCCCAAAACCTAAGACAAGCGTTCCAATAATCACCATTCCCGCTACGCCACTGCCCGACAGGGCCTTCAGACGGTAAGATATTATGCCCATGAGCGACGAAACGATAAAGCCGGCGCCAAGGGCCGCGAAGTGCGCTGCAAAAATATCACCCATATTCACCCGAGCAAATATAAAGATTGACAAGCAAAGGGCAATTATATAAATCCGGCCTTTAGGCAAATTATGTCGTATTTTAAAATATGAATAATTCCAAAACAGTGCTGGTCACCGGGGCCAATGGGCATCTCGGACGGCGCCTTGTCAGACTGCTATCGGTGCGGGGATACAAGGTCTATGCCAATTATCGCACGGAACCAAAGATAGCACAATTCTGCCCTCCGGAAGCAACACCTGTTATCGGGGATATTACGACACCAGATTGGATGCCGGCGGCCTTCAAAAATATCGAATGCATTATTCATACCGCCGCCATGGTTTCGCTTCGTCCGGGATGGGACAAGGAAATGTATCAGGTGAATGTCAACGGGACAAAAAATGTCGTAACGGCCGCCAAAGCCGCCGGGGTTAAAAGGTTGATCCACATTTCCAGCATCGCCGCGGTCGGCGGGGCACCCGACGGGCAAGCGCTGACCGAATCAGCGCCTTTCAATCTCGACCGCACGGGGCTTCCCTATTTTCAGACCAAATATGAGGCGGAGCAAATTGCCTTATCCGCCGCCGACAAATCATTTCAGGTTATTGTTCTCAATCCTTCAATAATTATTTTCCCCCCGGAAAAAGAAATCAACATAGAAGATCTGAAAAAATACCGCCGCTGGATTCCATTCTATTTTGATTTCGGTTTGAATCTGGTTTATGCCGATGATGTAGTCGAAGCCGCCGTCAATGCAATTGAGATGGGCCGAAGCGGCGAACGTTATATTCTGAGCGGAGAAAATATAAATCCCCGGGTAGTTTTCAATTTGGCCCGGAAATATTTGGAAATCAAAAGACCGATCATCAAAATACCGGTCGCTCTGTTATACCCGATATTTTCCGCCTATGAATTATTCTACGGCATTTTTTCGCATAACGGCAAAGGGCCGCGCCTGAATCGCGGGCTCGCCCGTCTGGCCCGGTTACGATTTCATTATTCTTCGGAGAAGGCCGTGCAGGAGTTGAATTTCAAATCCCGCTCCCTGGATCAGACGATCGACGCCATTTTATCATTTCGGAAATAATCGGCAAAACAAAAAAATTGCGGCAGTCACCTGCCGCAATCTAAACCCCTTTAAATAAATACCCGGCGCAAAATTATTTGACGAATTTTTTATACCGTTCGTTGATCCGTCCCCAGTGCAGATTGGCCAGGAAATTGTCGATATACTTGGCGCGCCCGGGACCGTCCTTGTGGTAATAGGCATGTTCGAAAACATCGAGCGAAATCAGCGGCACGCCGCCCCATATGGCGCCGTACTGGTGTTCATCGACCAGAATATTCAACAGACGGCCGCTGTAAAGACGATCAAAAACCAGAAGTCCCCAGCCGGAGAGTTTGGCGGATACGGCCGTGGCCTTAAAATCGGCTTTCCAGGCATCGAAACTCCCGAATTCTTTTTCGATGGCGGCCAGAACTTCTTTTCCCTTTTGCGGATCCCCGTCGCCCCCGAGCACCTCCCAATAAATGTCGTGCAGCAGGGCCCCGCTGTGATTCCAGGTCCGGCGACGTTTCAATTCACCGATTTCGGAATAGTTGCCGTTGGCGCCGGCCCGAT
>CALMKK010000042.1 GCA_937867135.1 uncultured candidate division Zixibacteria bacterium | reverse complement strand
TCCTCCTGATTATATATCAGGAATTTAGATTTATCCTTGTGTGAGTCAACTAAAATTAGAATGTAATAGAAATGCCGGGGCTTCAATTCACTCAAGAAGACTTACTTTTCGATTTGGCCGGTGAAAATTTTCGGGCCGCCTTTTCGAACGACGGCAGAGTCAACTTCCTGATTTCCCGATCCAGCTTTTTTAACGATACTTTATCCACAATTGAGAGCTTTCGGGCAAAATCACCACGTTTGATTTCGGTCAGCAGTCTTTTCATACGGGCCTTTACATTTTTGTCGATAATTTTCGCACCCGATGCCACTGAACCGACCCGGGCCGCCACCGAAATCCGCTTAAACATCCCCTCGATACCATACTTCTTGATCAAATCGACAATCAAATCAATCTGATAGGCCACTTCGAGATAAGCCTTATCCGGGGAAAGGCCGTCCTCCACCAGAGTCTCAAAACCGTTGATGATCAACTGCGACAATCCGCCGCAGAGCACCGCCTGCTCGCCGAAAATATCCCCGATCGCTTCATCGGCGAAAGTGGTTTTGATAATTGCCTTTGGGTCGATATGAAGCCCTTTCCGTAATAACCGGAGTACCGCATCGCCCTTTCCAGCCCGATTTTGTTTGATACCGAAAAAATAGCCGATCGATTTCCCGGCCAGATATTTTTCACGCACAGCCGCTCCCGGCCCGAGCGGAGCCAGTAAAATGACCGAGCAGTTCTTGGGAGGTATGATAATCTTGAAATGGATAGAGAAACCGTGCAAGAAAACCAGGGCGGTTCCCGATTTTAGATGCGGCTTGATATCCCTGACAAAAACCGGCCCGTGCAGATGATCGGGGAAAGCGAAAATTAAAATATCCGCTTGCTTCACGGCATCGCTCACCGAAATAATCTTTTTGATACCGTCTTTCAACGCTGTCCGCCTCGATTTGGAGCCCCGGGGAAGGCCGACCACAATATCGAGTCCGGAATCTTTCAGATTCAGGGCCCAGGCCCGCCCCTGAGAACCGTAACCGAGGATAGCAATCTTAGGCGCCATAAATTTAATATAAATGAATCGCCACCGGTATTAAAGCACAATCTTGGCCGCCTCTGAAACCTTTCTCAAGCGCAGTCCGTATGGAAAGTTAAGATGGAGGAAAACTACGGTCGAACACCCTCGACAAAAATCACAATATTGTTTCCGCCGGCGGGCCGCCGCTCCGATTGCAGGAATTTGATATGATAAAACAGAAAATGATTAGCCGCATATTTTTCATTTTTTTGACCGCCGGCATATTCGGTCTGTTCCGTTATGCCTCCGCCGATGAGATTTTCAAAGCCGCATACGGCCCCGCCTTATCGATTCCCCGTTTGAGCGGAGAGATTCGTATCGACGGGGATTTGGGCGAAAGCGCCTGGACCACGGCGGCGGTGGCCGAAAATTTTTCCGAAGCGAATCCGGGCGATATGGTGAAACCGCCGGTCGCCACGCGGGTGCTGGCCGGATATGATGAAACCAATTTTTATTTCGCCTTTATCGCTTATGACAATCCCGATCTGGTACGGGCGTCGATGCGCGACCGCGATGATATCTGGCGCGACGATTATGTCGGGATAATACTGGATACGTACGGCGACGCCGCCTGGGCCTACGAAATCTTTATCAATCCCCTCGGCATTCAGGGCGATTTGAAATGGCTCCAAGGGGGAAATGAAGATATGAGTTTCGATATGGTCTTCTATTCCCGGGGAAAAATTACCGATTCCGGATTTCAGGTCGAGGTCGCTTTGCCGTTCAGCAGTCTTCGTTATCCCGGCGATTCGATTCAAACCTGGAAAGCGACCTTCTGGCGCAATATGCCGCGAGAAAATCGGTACCAGTTAACCTGGTCGGCCTATGACCGGGGCAAACCTTGCTGGCCCTGTCAATTCGGCACTTTGACCGGCATCATGCAGACCAAATCCGGGAAAAATTTCGAATTGCTCCCGGCCCTAACCGGCTCCGAGGCGGCCTATCGAACCGATCGCGACAATCCCCTTTCGTCGTTCCATAATGAAAAATTGAAAACCGATCTTTCTCTCAACGGCCGCGCCCTTTTGGCGTCGAATTTAACCGCCGATCTGACCTGGAATCCGGATTTCAGTCAAGTCGAATCGGACCCGGGGCAGATTGATGTCAACAGCAGTTTCGCTTTATTTTACGATGAACGCCGCCCGTTCTTCCAGGAAGGAAGCGACCTCTTTCAGACGCCCATCCAGATGGTCTATACCCGCACCTTCAACGAGCCGGAGGCGGCCGCCAAACTGACCGGCCAATTCGGCCGCACCAGTTTTGGTTATATCGGCGTGCGGGACAAATCGAGCCCGATTATTATTCCGCTTGAAGAGCAAACGCTTGTTGTTCCCACCGCCGTCAAAAGTTTCTCCAATATTATTCGGGCCAAAAGCGGTTTCGGCGAGGATTCCTATGTCGGCTTGATGCTCACAGACCGGCGTCTCGACGGCGGCGGGGTCGGCAGTTCGTTCGGCTCGGATTTCTCCCTTCTATTTCTGAAAAATTACCGGCTTCTGGCGCAGGGAGAAGGGTCTTATACGAAGGAAATAAGCGACACTTCGCTGAGTGACGGGTTTAACGATTTGGCCTTTGGCAAACAAAATGAATATTCGGGCGGCTTCAACGGCGAGAAATATTGGGGTCATTCCTTTTTCGCCGAGTTCATCCGCGAGGCCCGGTTATGGAACTTTGAGTTGAGTTACTGGGAAGCGTCGCCTACTTTCCGCGCCGATAACGGCTTCGAGACCCGGAACGATGTCAAACGGCTGATGTATGAAACATCATTCAATTTCCGTCCTAACGGCAAATATATCGTGGAATGGATCCCTTCCTTCACCGTGGCCCGGATCTGGAATTTCCGCAACCAGCGCAAAGACGAATGGATTCAACCGTCGCTCTATTTCACCACCAAAGGGATGACCTCGGTCAATCTCAGCTACATGAGGAGCCGGGAGACATACAAAGGAGTTTATTTCCCCGGCATCCGATCCTTTGATTTATCGATCGAAAGCGTTCCCAATTCCTTTCTGGAGTTGGGCGGCTATATGTCGCTGGGACGTCGTATCGCGCGGCATCCAGATGTGCCGCTTCTGGGAAAAACCACCGACATAGGTTTCGACGCGGTCATTAAGCCCTCCAGCCGGCTGGTGCTGGCGCCGTCGGTCGATTTTGCCCGGATGATTGCGCCCGACAGCGGAACCGCGATATACGACGGATATATTTTTCGAATCCGCACCAATTATCAATTTACCCGGGAATTATTTTTACGTCTGGTGGTGCAGTATGATGATTTCGAGCGAAGCACCGGTATCGAGCCGCTTTTGAGTTATAAGGTCAACCCTTTTACTATATTCTATGTCGGTTCCTCGCACAACTATAGGGATTTTGACAGCCCGCGGGCCAAATTCGCGGAAATGTCCCGGCAGTTCTTTATGAAATTTCAATACCTGTTTCGGGTCTAAATGGCCGCCCGATAAGCTAAAGATACGCTCTTGATCCCTGTCTTATCTTACCGAATGGGGCACCAGCTTGGCGCCCCATTTTTGTTTAAACTAATATATCCCAATGATAACGCGGACATACCTGCCCTCGCATCAATAAATTCCGCTTGACAGAAAATGGATTTGGCTATATATTTTGGACAGCTGAAGTCCAACCATATACTATACCTTCGCAAAGGGAATTATATCGTTTCTCGCTAAGGGATTGTAAAATACCCGTAACTTTTTTAATGTTCTAAGGAGGAGCGATGCGTACCTTTTTCCGCTTAACAGGGCCGCATGCCTTTTTCGCCGTCATTTTTTTGGCGCTTATGGCCATAATTTCAGCCGCGGGCAATCTTTCGGCCCAAACACCGCCTCAGGCAATTGACAATTATCGAGTCGAAATCGGACAGGCGGCCGAATCCATCCCCGGTGACACCGTTTCCATTCCGGTTATCAAAACGGCCGGTTCCGAGAAATTCAAGGGGTTTGATTTGCTTATTGCCTACGACACATCATATCTTTCCATTGTCGGGATCGATCCGGGCGAGCCATTCGCCATTCCCGGAATCTATGAATGGGAATATTTCACTCACCGCACCGGCTCGATGAACTGCTATGACAGCTCCTGCCCGACCGGTTTTGCCCGTTTTGTCAGCTTGACTGATATCAACAACGGTACTCATCATCCCCTGCTTGAGACGCTCCCCGACGGGACAGTCCTCTTTACCATTCATTTTCGGGTTGAACATGATTTGGCGCTGGACTGCTCGGCGGCACCCGTGCGCTTTTACTGGATTGATTGCGGCGATAATGCCATCGCCTTTGGCGAGATTTTGCCGGTTGGACTGGCGGTGTCGGATAGTGTCTTTGACTTTCAGGGAATTAATATCACCGATTTCTTCCGGCTGATCCCCTCATATTACGGCGCGCCGTTTAATTGTATTGATTCCATCGCACCCAATCCCCCGGTTCGAGCCGTAACCTTTGTGAATGGCAAAATTGATTTCTATTGTCCGGGCACAAACCCGATAAAAATCGGGGATATTAATCTTAACGGCATTCCCTACGAAAGCGGCGATGCCGAAATCTTCCGCGATTATATGCGGTTCGGGCATTCAGCTTTAACGATCAATATGGGCGACCAGATTCTTAGTTCCGATACCAAAAAAGATGATAATTTTCTGACGGTGGAAGATTATGTCTATTTAAATCAGGTGAGGGACGGGGCGCTTCCTCCCTGGCCGAATTATGCCCCGATGACATTCGAGCATTTTGGCGGTATTCTGATGGCGGTCAATACCGATTCTTCGATAATTATCCAAACCAGTTTTGAAGATTCAGTCGCGGCTCTTCATATTAAATTCTACGCCCCGGATCTGCAAAATTATCGAATCAAAACCTTTCCCCCGCTTGACAGTCTGAACCTATTCAGCGGCTTGAATAACGATACCTTGAGAATTCTGCTCCACGGCCCGCTTCCGCCGATTTTTGGATTTGATTCGACCGGTTCGGGGGCGCTGGATATAATGGAAATAGTCTATACCGGAACAACGCCGAGCCTTTGGGAAGCCTCGGCGGCCGGATACTATGGCCAGCATGTCAATTTAGCCAAAACCACCCTGCCCAATATGGCGCCCATGTTTGTCAATGTCCCGGACACATTGATCAACGTCTGTTACGGCGGTTTCAATTATACTTTCACCGCCCATGATTCGGATACTCCCCCCGATGACATCCAATTCCACATTGTTTCCGGCCCCGGACAGATTAATCCGACCACCGGCGAGTGGAGTTATATCCCGCTCTGTCTGGATACGGGCGGATATGAGCATTTTTTGGTATTATGTGTCTCCGATGTCGCCCATCCCTGTCCGCAAAGCGACACGACTCTTCACGTCCGGGTGGTGCTGGTGCTCGACAGCCTGCCGCCGATTCAGGGTGACGCCAACAATTCCGGGGTAGTGAATATTATCGATGTTTCCTACCTGATTGGTTATCTATACAAGCACGGTCCGGCCCCGATGCCTCTGGCGGCGGTGGCTGATGTCAATGTCGACCACAATGTTGATATTCTCGATATTGGCTATATAATAAGTTTCCTGTATCGCGCCGGTCCTAAACCGCTGTGCTTAGATGCCCAATAATGACATTTCGGTTGGGTGTTAATACTCAATTTCCCAATGGGGCACGTCATTCGTGCCCCATTTTT
>CALMKK010000041.1 GCA_937867135.1 uncultured candidate division Zixibacteria bacterium | reverse complement strand
CGACCGGCAAACTTGACATAGTTTGCAGTGTCAACGGCGGCGGTCTGGCCGGACAGGCCGGGGCGATTCGTCTGGCAATTGCCCGTGCCATATCCAAACTGGATCCCGACCTGCGGCCCCAGTTGCGGAGAAAAGGATATCTGACCCGCGATGCGCGCGCCGTGGAACGGAAAAAATTCGGTCGTCCCAAAGCCCGGCGCCGGTTCCAGTATTCCAAGCGCTAAAATTATTAATCCTGCTTCGGCGGGAAATAAGCACATTCCGTTCGATATGGCCGGTGGTCCCAAATACGGGCCCGGCCCATAATAGCGGGATGGAAGTTGAACCAAACAGAAAGGTCCTTAAATGGTAACACCGGAAATCAAAGAATTGCTTGAAGCCGGGGTTCATTTCGGTCATCAGACCCGTCGCTGGAACCCCAAAATGAAGCCGTTTATTTTCACGGAACGGAATGGCATTTATATTATCGATTTGAACAAGACCCTTGATGCCATTAAAATGGCCTGTCAGAAAGGGCGTGAAATTATGGCCCGGGGGCAGTCGATACTCTTTGTCGGCACCAAGAAACAAGCCAAAGATGTCATCCGGGAAGAGGCTATCCGATGCGGGCAGTTCTTTGTTACGGAACGGTGGCTGGGCGGAATGCTGACCAATTTCACCACCATAAAAGCTTCCATTAAGAAACTCAAAAATATGGAGCGGATGAAAGAGGACGGTGAAATGGCCAAGTTCACCAAAAAGGAAATTTCCCATTTCGAACATGAAATGCAGAAATTGGATAAGGCCCTGGGCGGAATCAAGAATATGAATTACCTGCCCGGCCTGGTTTATATTGTCGATGCCAAAAAAGAAAAAATCGCCGTTTCCGAAGCCGCCAAATTGGGAATCCCGGTAATCGGTGTGATTGATACCAACGCCGATCCCGATCCCATTGATTTTCCCATTGCGGCCAACGATGATGCCATCAAGTCGATTCGGATCATAACGAAAACTTTTGTGGACTCCGTTTTGGAGGCCCAGCAGTCGGTTTCAGCCGAAGAGATCGCCGAAACGGTCGAATCCGGTACGGCCGGCCGTCTCTCAACTTATATCTCATCCGAGACCGAAGAAGATATTTAGAAAGGACATCATCTGATGGAAATAACAGCACAGATAGTGAAAGAATTGCGCGAAAAAACCGGCGCCGGAATGATGGACTGCAAAAAGGCTCTTACCGAAACGGACGGCGATTTCGATAAAGCCATCAATTATCTGAGGGAAAAAGGTATCGCCAAGGCGGCCAGCAAAGCCGGCCGCAGTACCAAAGAAGGCATTATTGTTTCATATATTCACCCCGGCGACAAGCTGGGCGTCATGGTGGAAATCAATTGCGAGACCGATTTCGTGGCCCGCACCGATGATTTTCGGCAATTTGCCAAAGATATCGCCATGCAGATCGCGGCGACCAGCCCGCTGGCCGTTTCACGCGATGGCATCGATGCCCAGGTGGTCGAACAGGAAAAGCAGATTTACCGCCAGCAGACTATCAACGAAGGCAAGCCGGAAAAAATCCTGGATAAAATTGTGTCCGGCAAATTGGATAAATATTATTCCGAGGTTTGCCTGATGGAACAGGCTTTTGTCAAAGACAGCGAAAAAACCATTACCGATTTGTTAAATGGCGTGATCGCCAAGTTGGGCGAAAACATATCCATTAAGCGCTTTGTCCGCTTCCGTCTGGGTGAATAATCATGGGTCAGGATGGTCAATCTTCCGTTCCCAGGTATCACCGGATTCTTTTGAAACTATCCGGTGAGGCCCTGCTCGGTCAGCAGTCTTTCGGAATTGACCTTGACACCCTTGAATATATCTGCGGCGAAATCAAAGAAATAAAAAATTTGGCATTGGAAATTGGTATTGTGGTCGGCGGCGGAAATATTTTTCGCGGCGTGGCCACCTCCCGTGCCGGCATTGACAGGGTCACGGCCGATAATATGGGCATGCTTTCCACCGTCATCAACTCGCTGGCCCTTCAGGACAAATTGGAAAAGCTCGGGTTATATACGCGGGTTATGGCGGCGGTCCATATCCAATCTTTCGCGGAACCGTATATCCGCCGCCGCGCCATCCGCCATATGGAAAAAGGGCGCATTGTGATTCTGGCGGCCGGAACGGGCAATCCGTATTTTACGACCGACACCGCCGCCGCTCTTCGGGCCAAGGAACTCCATGCCGATATCATGATTAAGGCCACCAAAGTCGATGGTGTCTATGCCGCCGATCCGGTCAAATATCCCGATTCCGAATTTTATTCCAAATTATCTTATATGGATGTGGTCAAACGGGAATTGGGCGTTATGGATTTGACCGCTATCACCATGTGCAAGGATAACAAAATTCCCGTTATCGTTTTTAACCTGAATGCTCCCGGAAATCTCAGAAAAGTGATCATGGGAGAACCGGTTGGAACGCTGATAACCTAAATATGTAGAATCGATAAGAATCCCGGATAAAGGAGATGTCGAATGTCTGAGAAAATTTATCTTGAAACCGAAGATAAGATGAAGAAGAGTTTCCAGGCCATTCAAAAGGAATTTTCGACCATTCGCACCGGCAAAGCGTCCGCTTCTTTACTGGACAGCGTCAAAGTTGACTATCATGGCGCGATTATGCCGCTCAATCAAGTCGCCTCGATTTCGGCCCCGGAAGCCCGGCTGTTAATCGTCCAGGCCTGGGATAAGTCCATTGTGGGTGAAATCTCCAAAGCGATTCAAAAGGCCGACCTCGGACTAAATCCTTTGTTGGAAGGCAACATTATTCGGCTTCCGATTCCCTCCCTGAATGAAGAACGACGTAAAGAAATGGCCAAACACTGCCGGAAAATCGCCGAAGAAGGGAAAGTGGCGATTCGTAATGTCCGCCGGGACGCCAATGAACAACTCAAAAAGGCCGAAAAAGACAAACAGATCAATGAAGATGAGCACAAAAAAGGGGCCGAAAAGATTCAAAAATTGACCGACCGTTTTGCTTCCATGATTGATGATTTGATGAGCGCCAAGGAAAAGGAAATTATGGAGGTTTAAGGCCTTCCGATCAAAAGTATTTTCCTGCAAATTAGTCCCTTCGGAAATATGCGGCCGTCTATTTTCGAAGGATTTTTTCTGTCAATCCGGCAAATTTAGAGCCGTTTTTCAGAGCGGAAAGGGATTGACAAACGCCAATCAATCAATATATTAAAAGCCTTATTGAAATTGCGCTGTGAATATTTTCACAATTGCAAAAATGAAAGTATGTTTGACATTTTGATGTCTAAAATTTCAGGAGTTAACTATGGCACAAGTTCCGGAATATAAAAATTATATCGGCGGCGAGTGGGTTCGTTCCCGTTCCGGCCAAACCTTTGAAAATCGTAATCCGGCCAATACCGATGATCTTGTCGGCGTCTTCCAGAAATCGACGCCGGATGACGTGAATAATGCCGTGGCCGCCGCGAAAGAGGCCTTTAAAAAATGGCGTCTGGTACCGGCCCCGAAACGGGCCGAAATCATCTATCGCATCGCCATCCGGCTCGCCCATGATAAGGAGCATCTGGCCAAAGATATGACCCGTGAAATGGGGAAGGTCCTGAAAGAGACCCGCGGCGACGTACAGGAAGCGATTGATATGAGTTTTTATATGGCCGGGGAAGGCCGTCGTATGTTCGGCCAGACCACGCCGTCGGAATTGCCCAATAAATTCATGATGTCGATTCGCCAGCCCCTGGGTGTTTGCGGTTTCATCACCCCCTGGAATTTCCCCATGGCGATTCCCTCCTGGAAAATGATGCCGGCGCTGGTTTGCGGCAATACGGTCGTGATAAAACCGGCCACCGATACGCCACTCTCGGTCTATAATTTCGTGAAAATAATGGAAGAAGAGGGTCTACCCGGTGGGGTAGTCAACCTGGTCACCGGTTTCGGCGGAAGCGTCGGTGATCCGCTGATGAAACACAAGGATGTCGGTGTCATCAGTTTTACCGGTTCGACCGAAATCGGCCGCAAAGTATCCGAGGCCTGCGCCTCCGATTTTCGGCATTGCCATCTCGAAATGGGCGGCAAAAATTGTATTCTTGTCATGGATGACGCCAATGTGGAACTGGCCGTCGAAGGGGCGCTCTGGGGAGCCTTCGGTACCACCGGGCAAAGATGCACCGCTTCATCACGCCTGATCGTGCATAAGAAAGTGATTAAGGAATTCACCGAAAAATTGGTGGCTCGCACCAGGGCCCTGAAAGTCGGCAACGGCTTGGATGAATCGATTGATATGGGGCCGGCCGTGAATGAAAGCCAGATGCAGACCGTGCTGAAATATATGGATATCGGCAAAAATAAAGACGGTGCGAAACTTCTTTGCGGCGGCGGCCGCCTGACCGGCGATGCTTATAATAAAGGGTATTTCACCATGCCGACCCTTTTCGGCGATGTGACCCCGAATATGACCATCTTCCGGGAAGAAATTTTCGGATCGGTAACCTCGATTACGGAGTGCGGCTCGCTGGAAGAGGCGATTGAAATCGGCAACAATACCGCCTATGGATTATCATCTT
>CALMKK010000040.1 GCA_937867135.1 uncultured candidate division Zixibacteria bacterium | reverse complement strand
TAATTTGCCAGATAAGGACGGCCATTTCTTATAACTATTTCGGCCGCACCGGCTTGCGACATGACATGGATTTGCGGCCGAGAGGCATCGTCCGGGCTAATAAACTCTGTCATTTTTAAAGCCACTTTTTTGGGAATTTTTCCGCAAATGATAATTTTCTTGCTCATCGACTTTCCAGAAAACATCAATCCCAAATCCTCTTCCGCAATATTCGGTTTTATTATAATATCGGCACTTTGGAATAATTCCGCGGTTGCCGACGCGGAATCAATCGGCAAGTCATCATCGGAAAATAGAGCCCTTATCCCCTTTACCACAAACAGGGCCCGATGCTCACCCAAATTGACACTGTTATTTTCGGCAATCTTATTTTTGAGCCCGGCATAGAAACTTACCTTCTGAGCTTTCAGTTCGCCTCCCTGTATCTGATACAAATCATAATAGATATTTTCCGCGGTTCGGGGAAGGTACGCGTGCCCGATTGAAAACGAATCGATGAGATGGACCGCTTCCTTTGCCGTCTGATAATCATCGGAAAGCACGATCAAATCGGCCTTTTCGATGCCCAAATTTTGCAGAGTCGGGACAATGACCTTCTCGGCATAAGAATAGTCGCGCTCGGGAATTTGGCACAAAATAATTTGCGGTCTGTCGGCCCCCACGACCGCTATATATCCGCCGGAGGCGGGAAGAACCGTCAATTGAAAATTCTCAGGGGCGCGGGCCAGACCTGCAATCAGGCCGCCATTTGCCACGATAAGCAAAAAGAATATGGCCAATTTTCTGGCCCGCTTTGAGGCCATGGCCGTAAATAAAATTATTAAAAGAATATAAAAAAGGATTAGAAGCAGGCCGGAGAATTGGTAATTAAATTGGAAGGCATTATTGGTGGGGCCAAAAAATTCCAACAAAGAAATGATAAATTTCAGAAGGGGGTTAAGCAGGGCGCCGGAAAAAAAACCCAAAAGCGGATGAATTACGGCCGACAATAAGAGCACCATCTCGCCGACAACCACCACCGAAACAAGCGGCACAATGACCAAATTTGAAAAGAAAGAAAAAATCGGCAGGCGATGAAAATAATAAGCCGACAGCGGTATGGAAACGATTTGGGCCACCAGGCAAACCAAAAGCGGCAATATTAAATAGCGATACTTCCAGTCGCTCTTAATTCCTTTGAATGCCGCCGTAAGCCTCGGAAGAAGAAAAATCAGTCCCCAGGCGGTGATAAAGGAAAGTTGAAATCCGACATCAAACAGCTCGGTCGGCTGATACATCAGGATAAGCAAGGCGGTTCCGGCGATGATATTGTTGTACTCTATCTTGCGCTGAAACATCTTCCCCATCAAAATCAGCGCGGCCATAACGGCGGCTCTGACCACCGAGGGCTGGTTATAAGCGAGGAATGAAAAGACGACAATAACCCCCAGCAGAAAAATAGTCCGTCCTTTCAAACTCAAAGGCGAACCGTGCAGCAAAAGCGAAAATACCAGCACCACCAGAGCCACATTGGAGCCGGAAACCGCCAGAAGATGCAACGTTCCCGAATCACGAAATAGATTATAAATCCGGGTCGGAATATCTTTGGTCTCGCCTATTAAAAAGCCGGACGCCAGGGCCGCGGAATTGCTGTCGAGGGTAGCTTTAAAAGTGCTCACAATATCATTTCGGAGACGGCCGATCAATCGCTGATAATTGCGCGCTCCCACCGGATCAACCTGAATCGAAAACTGATTCGGCAGGTAGGCCGTCCCGTAGATCCCCTTGAGATTCAGATAACGGCGATAGTCGAATCCGGAAGGATTATGTCCCCCTTTCAGGGAATATAATCCGGCTTCAAACATGATGCGATCGCCGTATTGAAAACGGGTGGTTTGGGTTCCGAGGTTCAGTTGCAACCGTCCCGTGCCACGCGTGACCCGATCATCCTTCTCAAGGGAGTCGACTGCCAGAAGAATCTCGGTGCGATTTTCTTTCAGAGCCGGCCAATCGTCGATTGTGCCGTAAATAATATATTTTTGATCGTTATCGACAAAGTGGCTGATATGCCCCGGCGGAAAGGACTTGAACCTGAAATTATAGTTGAAAGCCGAAAGAAGAATCAGCCCCAGAATGACGGCTGAAGCGGCGGAGAAGAAACGGGGATGGATGGTTTCTGCCAAAGAATAAATGAATAAAATAGCCGCCGCAAATAGATAAATCCAGGACGGCAGATCAAGCAGGTCGGCCAGCACGATCCCCAGAATGACCCCGCCCAGAGCCATTAAAGCCGGATATTTTTTCGGCAGTTGCGACACCATGAGTCGCCGCAGCTACTTTTTCCGTCTAATCAGATTCAGAAGTTTATCCACTTCTCCAACTTTCAATATCTTCAGTATGATCATATATAGCACAACCATTAGAATGGTTTGAAGAAGAACAACCGCAATTTTCGCCCAGATGTTGGACATGGCGATGATATGGTCAAAACGTATCATAAAGGTCAGGAAAAATGACAGAAGCGAGCCAAAGATAATTTTTCCGTTTAGAATATACAGATGTTTATAATCCATTCCGGAAATCATGCTTTTCATATTATAGAGCAGGAGGAAGAAATTGGCCAAACCGGCCACCGAGGTGGCGGCCGCCAGGCCGGCAAAATCCCAAAGTGGAATGAAGGCAAAATTAAGAATGATATTTATTACCACGGATATAATCGAATAGTACATCGGACGACGGGCATCGCCCAGGGCATAATATATCGGGGCGGCCACCCGCACCCCGGCAAAACCGATCAACCCGAAAGAGTAGAAAAACAGAGCCTGGGCGGTCCGTGTCGTGGCCAGACTGTGAAACGCCCCCCGCTCATAAATCAGCCGCACAATATCCTGGCCGAATCCGGCCAGATAAACGGCGGAAGGAATAATAAGAAACATCGACAGCCCAATCGCATCATTGAAAGTTTTAACCAGCTGATCATATCGCTCCCGGGCCACTAGCTCCGAAACTTTGGGCAAAGTGACGGTTCCCAGAGCGACGCCGAAAACCCCGAGAGGAAAATGCATCAGGCGATAGGCATAATTCAGATACGACATCGATCCCTCCATTAGAAGGGAAGCCATCAGGGTGCTCACCACGATATTTATTCGTGAGGCCGAAAGCCCGAGAATCATGGGCGACAGGAGCCGGTTGATTTTTCGGATTCCGTCATCTTTGAATTCCGTCTTGAAACGAAAGCGGTAGCCGATCGAGCGCAATGACGGCCACTGAAATACAATCTGCCCGATCCCCCCGATTATAACGCCGATGGCCAGAGTATAAATCGGCATGCTGAAGTACTGATAAAGAAAAACCGGACATATAATCATCCCGACATTGAACCAGGTCGGCGCCAGCGCCGGCACCCCGAAATGACCGGCGGAGTTTAAAATCCCCATCTGCACGGCGGAAACCGAAATCAGCAAAAGAAAAATAAACATAATGCGGGTCAGATTTACGGTAAGGTCGAACTTGTCCGGCTCGGATACAAATCCATGGGCGGTTATATAAACGATTCCGGGAGAGAAGACTATTCCGAGGGCGATTACCACCCCCACAATTGAAATTAAGTCGGACATGGTATAATTGGCCAGCCGAAACGCCTCGTGCAACCCCTTTTTTATCATTTTTTCCTTGAAAACCGGAACGAATGCCGTTGATAGGGCCCCCTCGGCAAACAGATCCCTCAGCAGATTGGGAATTCTAAAAGCCGCCACAAAGGCGTCGGTGGCCATCCCGGCGCCGAAGTAATACGCCTGGACCTGTTCCCGAACCAGGCCCAAAACTCGGGAAATGGCGGTCGAAACGGAGACTTTTCCGGCCGATGAGGCAACCGAATATGACTTCAAGTTATCCATTGACAAGGCTGCAATTGTTCATATATTAATAGATTATTTTTTAATAATAAAAGGAAAGGGAAAAAGTTGCCTCGTCACAAATCTTGCAAGAAAAGAATGAAAACGGCCGCTCTCTGCAACACCCGGAATCGGGCCGAGCGCTCCGAGATGAAAAAAATGGTTCGGGATTTAAAGGCCTGTAAGACCAAAGCCGAAGCCCAGGCCAAATTCAATACTGTTGCCAGTGTTATTGATAAGTCGGCCCGCCATAATATCATCCACGCCAATAAAGCGGCCCGCGACAAATCACGCCTGATGGCGTTGATAAGTAAACTCTCCTGATTTCATTCGGCCGCTAAAGCAGATGTCGAATAAGACGGATAAGTGACGGCCGGGTTCTTATAATCCCGGCCAGAAGCTTCCCGCCATTGACACCGGTCGTGCCGTTCTTGGCGAAAAAATTATTCAAAGACTTAATAATCTCTACAAAGTCGCGATCATTAAGATGGGTATAAACCCGTCGCAATTTGGAATATAGAATTATTTCCTCTTCTTTTTCCCTAAGGAATCGCCCCGGATAAAGCGAATCAATATCCTCAATTCCTTTGGTCCGTCCGGAAAGAAATTCCACGGCCGCCAATCCGGCATATTTGCCGCTTAACATACCGTAGATTATTCCCGCCCCCGACAGGGAATCAAGGACCCGCGCCG